>CAIWXG010000424.1 GCA_903916555.1 uncultured Bacteroidota bacterium | reverse complement strand
TATATATAATATTTATTATAATACATAATATGTTTTAAGATTATTCTAAATAAAAACCAAATTTTCTCATTTAAAATATCGAATCCTTAATAGTAAAACGTTATAATATATTAAATTTGTTCATTTTTTTACTTTATTTACTTTTTTACCCTCCTAATTTTTTAACTTCTTTTTGAATATTTTCTTTTATCTGTATCTTTATGAAAACTTATTTTATGGAAACAAAAACAATGCAAAATATACAAGGTGGCGGCTTTTTAATACAAGAATCGCTACCCGAAAATACGTTTACACCCGAAGACTTTACCGAAGAGCAATTAATGGTGCAGGGTATATGTAATGAATTTTTGAAAAAAGAAGTTTTACCTCACTTGGTAGAATTAGATGCTCAAAAAGAAGGACTTATGCCTTCACTTATAGAAAAAGCCGGTGAATTAGGTTTACTCGGTGCTGCTTTTCCTGAAGAATATGGTGGTTTAGGCAAAGATTTTGTTACAGCAACTCTTATAAATGATTGCCTTGGTGCAGGGCATTCTTTTGCAGTAGCTATGTCGGCACATAATGGCATTGGCTCCTTACCTATTTTATATTTTGGCACACAGGCACAAAAAGAAAAATATATACCTAAACTGGCAACAGGTGAAATGAAAGGTGCTTATGCACTTACTGAGCCGGGGTCGGGCAGCGATGCATTAGGGGCTAAAACAACAGCTAAATTAAGCGATGACGGTAATAATTATATACTAAACGGGCAAAAAATATGGATTACAAACGCAGGCTTTGCAGATGTATTTACTGTTTTCGCTAAATTAGACGGTACTCAATTCTCTGCTTTTATTGTAGAAAGAGGCACTCCTGGCTTGTCGTATGGCGAAGAAGAACATAAAATGGGTATTAAAGGCTCCAGCACAAGACAGTTGTTTTTTGAAAATTGTATTATACCTAAAGAAAATTTACTTGGTGAAATAGGTAAAGGGCATCTTATTGCATTTAATATATTAAATATTGGCAGGCTTAAGTTATGTGCTGCTACTACAGGGGCTTCAAAAGCTGCTATACATACATCTATTGTATATGCCAAAACCCGTGAGCAGTTTAAAACACCAATAGCAAATTTTGGTGCTATACAACATAAATTGGCTGAAATGGCTATTAAAACATTTGCTGCCGAAGCTGCATTATTCCGTACTGCACAATGGATAGATGATAAAGAAAAGGCGCTTCTAAATGAAGGTAAGGGAATGGGTGCTTTATTGGGTGCGGCAGAAGAATATGCTATTGAGTGTGCTATGCTTAAAGTTTTAGGGTCGGAATGTATAGACTATGTTGTTGATGAGGGTGTGCAAATACATGGTGGTAATGGCTTTTCGGATGAATATAATATTTCTCGTGCTTATCGCGATAGTCGTATCAATCGGATTTTTGAAGGTACTAATGAGATTAACAGACTACTTGTGTTGGATATGTACCTGAAAAGAGCAATGAAAGGACGCATAAATTTAATGAGTGCAGCAATGGGTGTACAAAAAGAACTTACCTCAATGCCCGATTTTGGTACAGACGATGCTCCGTTTGCTGAAGAGAGTAAAGCAATAGCAAATTTTAAAAAAGCAATTTTAATGTGTGCCGGTGCTGCCGTACAAACCCTTATGATGCAAATAGAACACGAGCAAGAAATACTTATGAATATTGCAGATATGCTTATTGATACGTTTCAGGCTGAAAGTGCTTTATTGCGTACTATGAAAATGACACAAAATAATAATCCTAATGCTTCTTTTGCTTTAGACATAACTCGTACCTTTATTTACGATGCAGCAGATAGAATAAATGTTGCAGGTAAATGTGCCATCAATTCGTTTGCAAGCGGAGACGAACAACGAATGATGCTTATGGGTATGAAAAGATTTACTAAAGTATCGAGTTATAATACCAAAGAAGCTCGTAAACGCATTGCAGCAAGATTAATAGAGACAGAAAACTTATAACAATATGAATAAGTAGAGTAAAAAAAACCAAACGGGAGACATTATAAAAATGAACTATTTTTTAATAATGTCTCCCGTTTTATATTATAAAGATATTCGTATCAAAATATTTTAGGGTACAATAATAAATTTATCTGCATCTTTCAGGAATGGTAAGCCTGTTCTTGCTTTTTCTAAAATAGCCTTTCTTAACTCAATTGTTTGGCAAAATTCTTGTTCTGAAATTTGTAACATTATTTCGCCCTGCGGGCCAAAAACACTACTGTCTCCACTATATTTATTGCCATTGGCATCGTTACCTACCCTGTTTACACCAACCACATAACACATGTTTTCAATAGCCCTTGCCTGTAATAAGGTTTTCCAAGCTAAACTTCTCTGTTGAGGCCAATTGGCAACATATAACAATACATCATACTCTTCATTTTGGTTTCTAGCCCATACAGGAAAACGCAAATCATAACATATCTGTAAATGAATACGCCAACCATTTACCTGGACTATATATCGTGTTTGTCCCGGTGAATAATGTTTGTCTTCGCCGGCAAAAGCAAATAAATGTTTTTTATCGTAATAGCCAATATGCCCATTGGGCTGCACCCAAAGCATTCTGTTATAATACTTATTATCTTCTTCTATAATCAAACTGCCTGTTAAAATGCATCTATAACGTATTGCCATATCAGCCATCCATTTCATTGTATTGCCATCCATAGTTTCGGCAAGTTTTTCGGGGGCCATGCTAAAACCGGTACTAAACATTTCGGGTAATACTACTACCTGCTTATTACCTGTAATAGCAGCAATTAATTGTTCGTAATGTGCTAAATTTGCATCTTTATTTTCCCATACAATATTGGGCTGAATTAGCGTTATATATAATTGTTCGGTAGGCATATTTAATAAACAGATAATTCATTTATTTAAATTACATTGCAAAAGTAAGAAATACTTAGACAAAAAATATAAAGTAAAAAATGCATAAACAATATACCCCTTTTTTCTTATTTGCGTTATTGCTATGCTTATTTGCTGATAACGCATACTGCCAAAAAAAACATAGTCCAAAGAATTTGTCCGTAAGCAGGTGGCGCGAGGTAAAACGAATGACCCTTGACTCTGTAATTACACCCTTTAAAGACACCCTTTTTATTGCTATTAAACCAAAAAATCTTTTTTCGTACCATAATAAAGATGGTTTTATTTATAATGGTACTTATATACTTGAAGAGGATGCGCTGGATTTTGGAACAGCTAAATATACTGTAGCATTAAAAAAACCTGCTTTCTTGGTTTTAACAAACGATAAAGGCATTTATAGTTTCAATATAGACTCTACCGATACTGCAAAAACAATAGTAATAGCCAAAGAAGAAAAAATAGATACCATAACAAGCATAGACCAAATGATAGGCCACTGGACGGTTTATAAACGAACAGCTGATAGACAGGTGCAACAAATAGACCTTGCTTCCCAAATAAGGTCTATGTTTATAACAGGTCCTTCTACCGATGGCAAATTGGGGTATATCTATGGTGGGCAAGACAAGGACGACAGTGCATCTTGGTATATAAAAACACTTAATCACGACTTGACGCTGGAATGTGATGGTAAAAATACCCGTATAATTAAAGTAAATAAGTGCCAAAATGGAGAAATGATTTTGGAAGAAGACGGTATAAAATATTTTTTTAAGCAATTTAAAAAATAATTTATCCATATTTATTCTTAACAATAAAAATACAGCAAATACAATTATATTTACCCAATATATTACTTAAATATGGAAATACCTGTAGTAGATTTATCTAACTTTATTAACGGAACACCCCAGCAAAAACACGATTTTGTAATGCAATTAGGCAAAGCTTACGAAGAAATAGGCTTTGTTGCAGTAAAGAATCATGGCATTACAGATGCAACCATTGCAAATGTGTATAAACAAGTAGAAGATTTTTTTGCATTGCCCGTATCTGTAAAAAAGAATTATGAAAAACCGGAACTTGCCGGGCAACGTGGTTATACCTCTTTTGGCACAGAACATGCTAAAGGTTATGATGCACCGGATTTAAAAGAGTTTTTCCAGTTTGGGCAACTTGTTGAAAACGATGAACCTATAAAAATTGAATATCCCGATAACGTTTTTGTAGATGAAATACCAGAATTTTTGCCTGCCATGGAACAGGCTTATAAAGGTTTTGAATTTTCGGGCTTTGCGATGCTAAGGGCACTAGCTTTATTTTTAGACCTTGATGAACACTATTTTGATAAGCATGTAATAAATGGCAATTCAATACTAAGAGCTATTTACTACCCACCCATTACCGAAGAACCTAAAACAGCAATTAGAGCAGAGCAACATGAAGATATAAACCTAATAACCTTACTTGTAGGTGCTTCTGCCGATGGGCTTGAAATATTAAGCAAAACAGGAAACTGGGTACCTGTAACTTCCTTACCCGAACAAATAGTAGTAAATGTAGGCGACATGTTGCAACGTCTTACAAATAACCGTTTAGTATCTACCACACACCGCGTAGTTAACCCTAGTAAAGACAAATGGAATACACCAAGATATTCCATGCCTTTTTTCTTGCATCCCCGCAGCGAAATGAGCCTTGCATGTTTAGAATCTTGTATAACAAATCAGAATCCTAAAAATTATGAAGACTATACGGCTGGCGAGTATTTAGATGAAAGATTAAGAGAAATAGGGCTGAAAAAGTAATAATAGAGATTAGTGGTAAAGTATATTGTTTGTGCAATATAGCTCGTTGTCGCTAGTAACGATATGGCAATATCTAATTTCATTTAGCATCAGTTCCATTAATACGCAAGAGAACGGGAACATTCTCACTTCCTGCTGAACATCAGGAGTAATGGGGGTACAAAACAATTTATACGATTTACGATTTATGAATCGTAAATCGTATAAATTAGTATATTTGCAATAAATAAGCTCTTATGCGACCACAG
>CAIWXG010000423.1 GCA_903916555.1 uncultured Bacteroidota bacterium | reverse complement strand
CCTAAATTGCCAAGTAAAATAAAAACAATATTACTGTATTCATTTGAAACGAATAAAATTTAGGATGTTTAAATGAATATTTTATAGAATTTTAGATTCTTTATAGAATAAAAACGAACTAAATCAATCAATAATTTGTTAATATCCCAATAAAAGTAAAACTTTACATTGGCTTAACTTTGTAGTGCATACCTTTGCACTGTCAAAAAGAAGAAGGCAGAATAGGGGTAATTTATAGAATGTTCAAAATTCTCTGCAAAATAGGTAAAATTTCATTTTAAACAAGGATTTAAAAGTCTTTTTTATACATATTTTTAACACTAATAAAAATTTATTATGGCAACTCAAAACAATTTACTAGACAATGTTGTTGAAACACAAAAAAAAGTGTTGGACACAGTAGTAGAAAACACTAAAAAGTTTTCAGGTGGTAATTCTATTATGAACGAAACTATTGAAAAAGGTACCGATTGGTACAAAAATTGGTTAGAAGACCAAAAAAACTTATTTACGAAAGCTACAAATATGGCAACAGGTGCTACTGCAAGCCATACCGAAGCAGGTAAAGAAAACCACGAAAATACAAACCACAATACGGAGCATACAGCAAAAGCTAACGATTTTTTTGAACAATGGATGAATGTACAAAAAGATTGGGCTAAAAAGATTTATGATATGGGCAGCGAATCCGCTAAAAAATTTACCGATAGTTTTTCTGCAAATACAGCAGCAAATCAATCTAATCCTTATACTGCTTGGATGAATAATATGCCAAACATGAATTGGATGAACAATATGCCAAATAATACTGCTTGGATGAATAATATGCCGAACATGAATTGGATGAATAACATGCCAAACATGAATTGGATGAATAACATGCCAAACAATACTAATTGGATGGCTAATATGCAAAATATGAATCCTTTTAATGCAGATTCATTTAAAAAAGTAAATGAGAACTTCTCATCAATGTTCAATCAATACTTCCAACTTTTGAATACTAATTTTAGTGAGTTCAGCAAAAACATGCAAAATGGCTCAATTCAAGATGTATATAAAAATATGACTAACAGCGGAGAAGGTTTTGCAAAATTTGCAGAGGTTTGGACTCCAATGTTAAAATCTATTCAAGATAAATCTTTTAACATGGATGTTTATAAGCAATTTATGAACCCTGAATTATATAAAGATTTCATGGATAAATTTTTTGGTTTCATGCCGGAGAGCAGTCGTCAACAAATGCACCAGTTTGGCAGCATGATAAATGACGGTATGAAAAAAATGAATGCTGATGGTACACATAACTTTCATCAAATGCGTAATATGATGAATAATGCTATGAACAATGGCAGTACTCAAATGTTTGGTAATATGAATAGTGCTTATACAAACTTGTATAACTCCATTAATGAGTCTGTTGCACCTTTTGCTAAATTAATTACTCCTACACAACAAACAAAAACAATACAAGAGTGGGCAGAAATAAACCACCGTATTATGTTATATAACATGAAAAATGCAGAATTGCAATACATGATGTATAATCAAGGTACTAAAGTAATGGATAAACTTGCTGAAAACATTGCTGAAAAAGTAAAAGATGGTAAGGAAATTACAAGCATGTTATCTCTTTATCAAGAATGGTTAAACATAAGCGATAAAGTTTATGTTTCGTTGTTCGAAAGCAGCAACTATAGCGAATTAATGAGCGAAGTAGGTAGCATGCAAATGAAATTACGTAAGGATATTGAATTACAAACAGAAAAAATGTTTAAAGATATTCCGGTTGCTACCCGCAGCGAAATGGACGAAGTTTATAAAACAATTTATGATTTGAAAAAACAAGTTCGTGAATTAGAGAAAAAACTAAACGTTGAGTCTAAATCAGAATCAGTAAATCCGGAAGAAACAACTGAAGAAAAAGCTACAAAAGCAAAAGCAAAAAAAGCTTAGGTTTTTGCTTCCATTTCAAAACCCTTAAAGGGTGATATTATTTTACATTTTATGTGAAAATAATATCACCCTTTAAGGGTTTTACTGCATTTTGCATTGTATTTTGCTATAATAATATCATCCCCCTCGGGATTCATTTTTTTGGAGATAGAATAGTTACAATACATTCTTTGTTTATATATTATTATGCTATTTGCACAAAGCAAAACAATATATAGTTGAGTACATTTTCTGCTTGTTTTATGCTAATATTGCCAATACTATAAATAGAACAAATAATGAATTATTTAGAAATAAAAACGCTTGG
>CAIWXG010000422.1 GCA_903916555.1 uncultured Bacteroidota bacterium | reverse complement strand
TTCATTCAAAAAAAACAGAATCTTAATCAACAATCTAATTTTTTTTGAAATTCATTTCATATAGCTACCCAAAAAAAATATTTGAGGCTCAAACATAGACAACAAAATTAATATTTATTTCTCTTTATGTTCTGAATACTTTATTTATTTATCTTTGCACTCTTATGTTTATTAAGTGGATTATAATTATTTTTGTTGTTTATTATATATTTAGAAAATTTATTTTTCCTATTTTCAATTTTACATCTACTGCTAATAATCAATTGAAACAAATGCAGGACAGGCTAAAAAACATGGAAGGAAAACTTAATGAAAAAAAGCCAAAACAAAAATGGAAAAAAGAAGGTGATTATATTGACTATGAAGAAATAAAGAAATGATTTCAAAATGAAACCATTTCTTTAATATTATACTTTTACAAAGCACGTAATAATTATTCTATTCTACTACATCATTAAATACGATTCCAAAATGTGCCAGTTCTGTAAGTAAGGGTCTATAAATAGCTGGCATATTGGGTATTAAAACACCTACCGGTGGTTTAATTTTATTCTGCAATATCATTTTTGCTAATATTGCCATTGGTAACCCTACTGTTTTTGCCATAGCTGAAAAGCCATTTTTTTCGCCTTTTAAGGTCATTGAGCTGGTAAGGGTCGTTTTATTGCCTCTGTTTATATATTCTAATTCATGCTGCATTACCACCATATCTTTATCTTCCGGCAGCATTTCCCATTTTTCAAGCAATAACTCTAATAGAATTCCACCTGAACTTGTTTTCCCATTTGCTTTAATAGGTTCTTTATTAAATATGCCTAACCAATTCAATAGTGTATATGTTTTATCTTCAGTAGTAATGCCTAATGTTGAAACAACATGATTTATTAGCTTACTTTCCGCAGGACATTCGGTTTTTGCTCTTAACCAATCATGCCAAGTTAAATTATCTGTATTTACATTATCTTCCATATCAGTAAGCCCTAAGTTTATTAATGCCTGCCAACCTTTAGTAAATGAAGGATTTCGTAATGTTGCTCTGAAAAATGTTTTAATATCAGGCAAATTATACATACTTAAATACCTTAATGAATCTCTATTTGGGTAATATGCGAGTAGCCCCAATGTATCTACTTTTATCTTTTTTGCATTATCAAAAATCTTCTGATAAGGAACTTCAACTGTTTTACCTTGAAATAAATATTTAGAGCCACCTAAACCGGCAGAAATAACATTATTAGGATTCCATGTAAATTTATAATGCCATGGGTTATTATCACTTTCAGGTGCAATTAAACCACCGCAATAGGATTTAAAACTTGTAATAGTACCTGCAACACGCTGAATAGTATCTATTATTTTACTTGCTGTCATGTGGTCTATTCCCGGGTCTAAACCCATTTCACACATAAACATTAAACCAGCTTTCCTCACTTCAGCATCCATCTCTCTCATTTCATCAGATATGTAGGAAGATGTAATTAAATTTTTCTTATGTTTTAAACAATCTTTAGCAAGATGAATATGTAAATGTGGTGGCATTAACGAAATAACAATATCTGCCATCTCTACTAATGGCTCTCTTTGGTTTACATCGGTAATATCAATAACTGCAGCTTCCGCATAAGGGCTATGATTAATCTTGTCTGCAATTGCCTCCGCAGAACCATCAGCAACAATAATCTTCCATTTGTTTCTGAGTGAATTATTTAATAAATAATGTATTAAGAATTTAGAAGATTTACCTGCTCCGGCTACAAGGATTGTTTGCATATTGTTATTTCAGTAATTGTTAAATTATGCCCAAAAATAATAGTATTATGTAATAATAATAATGACTTTATGTATATTATTTTATCTAATAAAAAAAATAAACATAAATACTCATTTTGTTTCTACAATAAACTAAAGGTTAAATTTATGAGATTAAATTATTAATTCATAGAGATTTGTGATTGTTTTTTATAATTATATTATTACAATATATCACAATAATATTATCCTTAACAATATTAGCATTATTTTTGGGTTTTTTACTTATTCTTCATCTCTTTTCTTGTATTTTCACCGTTTTACTATTAATTAAAAGCAATAAATAATAATTTTTTTAATTTAAAATGAAAAAAGTAAAAAAAATAATATGTACCGTTACCAACGATTTGAATTACGACCAACGAATGATTCGCATTTGCAGTACTCTGTCAAGTGCCGGTTACGATGTAACTTTAGTAGGTTTTAAACGAAAAAAAAGCAAACCACTCTTTGAAAGACCATTTAAACAAGTAAGGCTTCCTATTATTGCCGAAAAAGGTAAAATAATGTATGCTCATTATTGGATTAATTTATTCTTCTTTCTCTTATTTAGAAAAGTAGATATTATATGTGCAATTGATTTAGATACAATCTTGCCGGTATATATTATTTCTATGCTTCGCCATAAAAAAAGAGTCTATGATGCTCACGAAATATTTACCGAATTAAAAGAAGTAATTTCCAGACCGGTAATTTATAAAATGTGGAATTGGATAGGTAATAAAACAATACCTAACTTCCCTATCGGTTATACTATAGGTGAAAGTTATGCAGCAGATTTCAAAAAAAAATATGGTGTTGATTACAGCATTGTACGTAATGCAACTATTCTGAAACCTTTACAATTACACGAAAAAAAGGAAAAATATATTTTATACCAAGGTGCTGTAAATGTGGGCAGATGCTTTGAACAGTTAATACCTGCGATGCAATACATAGACACAAAACTTATAGTTTGCGGTGAAGGCAATTTTTTTGAACAAGCCGTAGAACTTACAAAAAAATCAAATTTAGAGAACAAAATTAAATTTATAGGTTATGTACCTCCATCTGAATTAAGCGAATACACTAAAAACGCATGGGTAGGGATAACTTTATTTGAAGATGCAAGCCTGAGTAATCGTTTATCTCTTGCAAATCGTTTTTTTGATTATATGCATTACGCCGTACCCCAATTATGTATTAAATACCCCGAATACGAACGGATTAATGAAAAATACGAAATAGCTATTTTAGTAGATAATCCCACACCTGAAAATATTGCTATAGCTATAAATAGATTATTAAACGATATAGACTATTATAATTTATTACAACAAAATTGTTTAAAAGCAAGAGAAAAATATTGTTGGCAAGAAGAAACTAAAACCTTACTTAAAGTTTACGAATCTATTGAGATTAATTAAACTACATATTATTGCCTTTGATGTTCCTTTTCCACCGGATTACGGTGGTGTAATTGATATTTTTTATAAAATAAAAAGCCTTGCAATTTCCGGCTGCGAAATCTATTTACATTGCTTTCAATATGGTAGAGACGAATCTTTAGAACTAAATAAATATTGTAAAGAAGTTTGGTATTATCCTCGCATTACCGGTTATACAGGTTTCAAATTAGGGCAACCCTATATTGTTTCAAGCAGAAAAAACAACTTATTATTACAAAGATTACTAAGTATTGATTGCCCAATTCTATTTGAGGGTGTACACACAACTTTCTATTTAAACCATCCTGAATTAAGAAACCGTTTTAAAATTATAAGAATACATAACTTAGAATATGATTATTATAAGCAACTTTATTATAAAACGAATAAATTAATAGAAAAGCTATTTTTCATAAGAGAATCTATTGTTTTAAAAAAAGCAGAACATAATTTATATAATGCAAATGCTTTTTGGGCATTATCTTTAAAAGACCATGAATATTTTAAAAGACTTTATCCAAAGGCACAAAATATGTTTATACCTCCTTTTCATAATAACAATCAAATTTCTATAATTCCCGGCATTGGTTCCTACTGCCTTTATCATGGTAATTTATCGCACCCCGAAAATAAAGAAGCAGCACTTTTTTTACTTCGTAATGTTTTTAATAAAATAAATACTCCTATTATAATTGCAGGCAAAAACCCGGGTAGTGAAATAATAAACGCATGTAATAAACTAACTAATTGTAATCTAATTGCCAATCCTGATGCCGATAAAATGAATTATTTAATTATTAATGCACAAATTAATATTCTCCCTACGTTTCAAAAAAGTGGTATGAAATTAAAATTATTGAATGCCCTTTTTGCAGGCAGGCATATAATTGTAAACGAAAATATGCTTTATGGCACTACATTACATAGTATTTGTAAAATTGCAAATACTGCTGCTGATTTTATAGATACAATATATGAATTATTTAATAAACCTTTCCTAAATAATGATATTCTTTTTAGAGAAAAAGAATTATTTGCCTATTTTAATAATACAAATGCTGATAAAATTAGGAGTTTGCTATCTGTTATAAATACAAAATAACCCAATTCACATTACATTATTGCTGCACTTATTTCCTTAACTTGTCCGTGTTCAATTTTTACTACTCTAGCCGGATTTTTTTGTATAATCGTATAATCGTGAGTAGCCATAATAAATGCTGTTTGATAATCTCTGCATATATTAAATAATAAATCCATAATCTCGTTGGTAGTATCCGGGTCCAGATTACCGGTAGGTTCATCTGCCAATATCAGTTTGGGATTATTAAGCAATGCTCTTGCTATGTCAACTCTCTGTTGCTCTCCCCCACTCATTTCATAAGGCATTTTTGTACCTTGATTTTTTAAACCAACCTTTGATAGTACATTTTCAATTTTCTCCTTCATTAATGCTTTATCTTTCCAGCCGGTTGCTTTAAGTACAAACTCCAGATTATTATAAACATCTCTATCGGTAAGCAATCTAAAATCCTGAAAAACAATACCTAAGTTACGTCTTAAAGCAGGTATTTTTTGCCAAGTCATTTCTTTTAAATTAAACCCTGCAACATGTCCTTCTCCCTCCTTTAAATATAGGTCTCCGTATAAGGTTTTCAGCAGACTAGACTTGCCTGTACCTGTTTTACCAATTAAATATACAAATTCTCCTTTATCTACTTCAAGATTTACATTACTAAGCACCATATTTACACCCTGATAAATATTAACCTGATGCAGATAAACTATACTATTCGGATTCATGAATAAATATTTGAAACAAAGATAATCGTAAAATAAACGAACATCACTAATTATATCAAAAGGTTTACCTAAAAATATACACTAGACATCAGTCATAAAAAAGTTCCTTTTTAGATTTTTGTAAAAAGGAACTTTTTTATGACTAACTTATTTTCCCCCAATGCTTTTCTTTACTTTCTAACAACAAAACATGTTTTAAGGGTTGGTGTTGTGGCAATTGCAGTTTAGGGTCTTTTTCAAGTAGTT
The DNA here is from genome assembly GCA_903916555.1 of uncultured Bacteroidota bacterium. GTDB lineage: Bacteria > Bacteroidota > Bacteroidia > Chitinophagales > Chitinophagaceae > CAIYTT01. Next base: position 3,433 of record CAIWXG010000422.1, on the reverse strand, counting down.
GTTGTGCTGCTACTCTTGTTTCTTCTAAAATAGCACTGTCTTTAACAATATCTGCAAGTTTAAATTTTAAAATACCACTTTGTTGTGTGCCATACATATCTCCGGGTCCTCGCATTGCCAAATCTTGTTCAGCAATTGTAAATCCGTTGGTAGTAGATACTATAATATTTATTCTTTTATAACATTCATCCGATACTTTATTAGCAGTCATTAAAATACAGTACGATTGTTCGGCACCTCTACCAACTCTACCTCTTAATTGATGCATTTGCGATAAGCCGAATCTTTCGGCACTTTCTATAAGCATAACAGATGCATTGGGTACGTTAACACCAACTTCTATTACTGTTGTTGCTACTAAAACATGAGCATGTCCGCTTATAAAACGTTGCATATTTCGGTCTTTCTCATCGGGGTCTTGCTTGCCATGTACCATAGCAATATTATATTTATTAGGATTAAACCAGATTTTAACTTGCTCGTATCCGGCAGTAAGGCTTTCATAATCTAATTTTTCAGATTCTTCTATTAATGGATAAACAATATATACTTGCCTGCCTTTGTCCACCTCACTAATTAAAAATTTCATTACACCGGGTCGGTACATTTCTTTGCGATGTACGGTTTTTATTTCTTGTCTTCCGGGTGGTAGTTCATCAATAACAGAAACATCAAGGTCGCCATATAAAGTCATTGCCAAAGTACGAGGAATAGGGGTAGCCGTCATTACAAGTATATGAGGCGGCATTTCGTTTTTCTTCCAGAGCCTTGCTCTTTGGCCAACACCAAATCTATGTTGTTCATCAATTACTGCAAGCCCTAAATTTTTAAATTGTACACTATCTTCAATAAGTGCATGTGTACCTACTACTATCTGTAATGTTCCGTCTGCCAATCTTATTAAAACAGACTTTCTTTCTTTTCCTTTTACATTTCCGGTAAGCAATTTTACCGTAATGCCCATTGGCGATAAAAGACTATGAAGACTAAAAAAATGCTGTTGTGCAAGTACTTCCGTAGGTGCCATTATACAAGCCTGAAAACCATTGTCTATAGCCAAAAGCATAGCCATAAGTGCTACGATAGTTTTACCACTGCCAACATCGCCTTGTAATAATCTGTTCATTTGTTTCCCGGTAGCAGTATCAAGTCTAATTTCCTTTAAAACTCGTTTTTGAGCATTTGTAAGCTGAAAGGGTAGGTGGTCTTTATAGAAATTATTAAATATATCTCCTACTTTTTCAAATTTCCAGCCCGCTTGTGCTGTATGTTGCAATCGCAAACGTGCAATCATCATTTGGGAAATAAAGAGTTCTTCCCATTTCATTCTATGATTGGCAATATGGGCTTGCTGCTCGTTTTCCGGAAAATGCAGTTTACTTATTGCAAAATAGCGATTACATAAATTATATTGCTTTATTATTTCAGATGGTAAGATTTCAGGTATATCATAAGGTTTAATTTTTTCGAACAAGGCCGAAGTAAGCTTTGCAAATGACCTATTCGTAATACCCTTTATGATTAGTTTTTGTGTTGATGAATATACAGGTTGTAAGCCCGGTGCAGCATTTTCCTGATTCCATAACTCTATTTCCGGGTGTGCAATATTATAGAATCCATTAAACGAATTTAATTTGCCATAAACTATATATTTTCCATTTTCTTTAAGAGCTTTTTTCATCCATTGTGCGCCCTGAAACCAAAGAAGTTGTATGCTGCCTGTGTCGTCGTACAAGGTGGCTATTAATCGTTTTTTTCTACCTTCACCTTCTTCGCCAATATTTACTAAAGTACCTGCAATCTGTGCATATTCAGTATCTTCTTTTATAGAATTAATTTTATTAAATTGTGTGCGGTCAGAATAGCGATAGGGATAATGATAAAGTAACTCATCGAATGTGCTTATTCCTAATTCTGTACGTAACAATTCGCCTCTTTGAGGCCCTACGCCTTTTAAAAATTCTATTGGCGTTTCTAATATGGATACCTGATTATTGATAGTGTAAATATATAGAAAAGGAGGTGTATTATAGTAATAAATTAAAATTTTACTATTAAAAAGAAAACCATAGGCGAATTGTAATTGCCATTTGAAACTATATTTTTTGAATCTGTAATTCTTGGCACATAAGAGTAACCTGTAGGGCTAGTAGGGTCTGTAACACGGAATTCGTATTCTACTGTTTGATATTTTGTGCCTTTAACAAAATAAAAACTTGTTTCGGTACCTAAGATAATTTTATCTGTTATATTGTACCTCAACCAAGCCATTGGCCCGCCTCCAAAAGTATTTTGTGCTGATTTGGAGCTGTTAATTGTAGTATCATTATTGCCCGATGTGCCATAACTAATACTATTACTTGTGCTAGAGTAATAATTGTAAACAAAGTCTAATCCTGCACCTGAAGTCCATTTTTTAGAAAGTTTGTAAATTTTTTCTATACCTGCACGTAATTGCAAATTAGTATTCTCAGAACTACTTTCACCATTGCCACTATTATTAGACGAGTTAGAATTACCATAACCGGCACCAATTCTAAATCCCCAGCCTGATTGTTTTGAATTAATAGAATAATTAAATAAATAGGGGTTACCCGTAGTATTTGTTGTTGTAAAAATTTGTCTAATTAGTCCATTTACCTGCACACCAATAAAGTTATCAACTTTAGCTGAATTAACAGTTTCGTTTTGGGCATTAGATAGAAATTGGCAAAAACAAAAAAATAAGGTTAATGTTATTATTTTTTTCATTTAATAAAAATTTTAGTTGTAAATATACATAAATGTTATGTAATAAAATTAATTTTTATAGGTATTTTAAAAAAAATATGAACCGGAATAACAGTTATTAATTGTTATGTACAAAATAATTGGTTTATTTATTATTGGGTACTATCTTTGATTCTAAATTGTTACAAAGTGAAAAAAATAGTATCCATAATTTCAATAGTTTTATTTCTTAATTTCCTGTTTGTATCATGTACAAAAAAGAGTAATTCTACAACTGCATCTACAGCCTATTGCACGGCTTTAGTAAATGGGATTACCCCAATTAATTTTCAGGCGGCTACAACAGTAGGTACTAAATCTACAAACTTAATAACCATATTAGCCACTTGTGCCGACTATACTACAATAAAATTTACACTACCCTTAAATGTTTCTCTGAAAAATTACAGTGCTATGGATTCAAATATTTCCATTACTTATTACGATAATAATTCCATTAATTCTTATGCAAGCGGTCGTATTAATTGTTCAAGCGGAACTCTTTCCATACAAACTTTAACGGCTAACTATATTAGTGGTACTTTCAGTGGCAAATTGATTGAAAATGCAAATTGCAACAATGCTAATGGGTATTACACTGTTTCTAATGGCAAATTTGCTTGCAGTTTTCAATAAGAAAAATATAAGAATAAAAATATTTTAT
>CAIWXG010000421.1 GCA_903916555.1 uncultured Bacteroidota bacterium | reverse complement strand
TTACCGCTCCAGCTATGTGCCAGTTCGTGTGCTATTAAGCTCACTAAAGACCTGTCGCCGGCAATTACCGTAGGCGTACTAAAGGTAAGCTTAGGGTTTTCCATACCTCCTATAGGGAAACCGGGAGGCAATACAATTACATCATATCTACCCCACCTGTAAGGACCGTATAATTTCTCGGCAGTTGTAACCATATTGCCAATGTTTTCAAACTCCCATCGCACCTTGTCTATCATCCCTTTTTCGGCATACACACCTGTGCGGCTATCCACACTTTTAAAAGCTATATCGCCCACTGCCAATGCCATTAAATAAGCAGGTACAGGCTTGTCCATTACAAAATGATAAATATTGCTGTCATTTATTTGTTGTGGGTTATCGGCACTCATAAGAGCCAATAATCCCTGCGGCACTTTTACCCTAGCGTTATAAGTAAATCGGATACCCGGCCCATCGGCACATGGCAACCAGGAACGGGCATAAATAGATTCGGACTGTGTATATAAAAAAGGAAACTTTTTGTCGTGTGTTTGTTGTGGGTCAAGCCATTGCAAAGCTTTTGCATTGGCACCTGCCGCATAATAGATGGTTATAGATTGTGTATTTGTGTTTGCAGATACTGCTAATGCTCTACCAAGAAATTTTACAGTATCGCCAAGTTCAAAGTTTACTTTTTTGCCATCGGCTAATACGCTGTCAATCAATAAATTATAAGTATCAAATTTCAATTTCGGTAAGCTAAATTTACTATTATTAACAGACCATACTGCTTTACCGCTAATCTTCTTATTGTCCATATCTACGTTAATATCTAAGTCTAAGTGTTTTAATTCAAAACTGTCGGCATTAGATAAAGTATGAGCATCTTTATTGGGGTCTATTGAGGTATTTATAGTTTTTACAGGGTTATTACATGCAGTAAAAGCACACATTATTACCAATAAAAAAAAGTTGTATTTAGTCATAATGCAATATTAAATTAAAAATCTTACAAATTAAAAGGTGGTATGTGTGTAAGTAGGTGTAAGAATAAGAAATATTTAATTTAGTTAATGCAATTGTATGTTATACTTTGTAACTATTCATACTCCATAAAATTAATCCCGAAGGGATTTTGAAAAGGGAAAATTTATTTTTTTTTTGCATACATGAATAGTTGCAATAAATTCTATTGAATTCATAGAATGAAGTAATTTATATTACAAATATTTTTTTGGTTCTTATCTTTTGCATAAAAATCATTGTAAAATTGTAGTTTTGTGTAAACAAAAATTCTATGCCACATTATTTTTCTTTAGGTAAAATTCCACCGAAACGCCACACCCAATTTCGTAAAGAAGATGGTGGCTTATATTCAGAACAATTGTTTAGTACCGAAGGTTTTTCTTCAAATTATTCGTTACTCTATCATTGTCATCCGCCTACAAAAATATTAAGAACCGAAGAGCCGGTAAACATAAGCCCTGTGGCAGCAACAACTAATATATTAAAACATCGTTGCTATAAGTGTTTCAATACACAAGCAGAGGCAGATTACCTAAAAAGCCGCAAAGTAGTATTGTTTAATAATGATGTGCATTTATCTACTGCCGCACCTACACAAAGTTTTAATGATAATATATTCTTTAAAAATGCCGATGCCGATGAAGTGTTATTTATTCATGAAGGCAATGGAGTTTTAAAAACGCAATATGGTGAAATTCCGTTTGGTTATGGCGACTATATAGTTGTGCCAAGAGGTACAATATATCAGGTTACGTTTGCACAAGCCAATAATCGTTTATTTATTATTGAATCTTTTAGCCCTATTACATTTCCTAAAAGATATTTAAGTAAATATGGGCAGTTATTAGAACACTCACCTATCTGCGAAAGAGATATAAGAAGACCACAAAACCTTACCACTATTGATGAAAAAGGGGAGTTTCTGATTAAAATAAAAAAGAAAGGATTATTGTATAATTTCTGGTATGGCAATCATCCGTTCGATGTTATTGGGTGGGACGGCTGCGAATACCCTTATGCAGTAAGCATACACGATTTTGAACCGATAACAGGCAGAATACACCAGCCACCACCTGTACACCAAACTTTTGATGCTACTAATTTTGTAATTTGTTCTTTTGTACCTCGTTTATACGATTACCATCCAATTTCTATTCCTGCCCCCTATAACCATAGTAATATTGACAGCGATGAGGTATTATATTATGTTGATGGCGATTTTATGAGCCGAAAGCATGTAGAAAGAGGCATGATAACATTGCATCCGTCAGGAATACCACACGGACCGCACCCGGGAACTGTAGAAAAAAGCATAGGTGCAAAAGAGACTAAAGAATTAGCTGTAATGGTAGATACCTTCCATCCACTGCAATTTACCAATTTTGCTATGGGCATAGAAGATGAGAATTATATTTACAGTTGGTTATAAGAGAAGATATTAATAATATTGAATTAGAATAAAAATACATGAAAAACCTTGTAAGATTTGATTGGGCAGTGAAACGCTTGTTGCGAAACAAAGCAGGCTATGTAATTCTGGAAGGCTTTTTAAGTGAGCTTTTAGGCGATGATATACGAATTGAACAAGTACTGGAAAGTGAAGGAAATAGAGAAACAGCAGATAATAAAACTAATATTGTTGATATTCTTGTTCAGAACTCAAAAAATGAATATATTATTATTGAGGTGCAGAATGATTACATGCAAGATTATTTATTGCGTATGTTATATGGTACTACCAAAATAATTTCTAACAATTTAATAAAAGGAATGTCTTATGATAAAATAAAGAAGGTAATTTCTATAAATATTGTTTATTTTGATTTAGGGCAGGGAGAAGATTATATATATCACGGCACAACCAATTATGTAGGCTTACATAAAAAAGATATTTTAAAACTAACAGTTGATGAAGAAAAAATATATCACACAATAGATATTGCTAAAATATATCCTGAATATTACATAATAAGAGTTAATCATTTTAACGATATATCGACAGATACATTAGATGAATGGGTCAACTTTTTCAAAAACGAAGAAGTAAAAGACGATACTAAAGCAAAAGGATTAAAAGAAGCTATTGAAGAATTAAACATAATGAAATTAAATACCCAAGAACGAAACGAATATGAATCGTATATAACGGAATGGAGAGATAATTATAGCAAATTGGTAGGAAATTATAATAAAGGAAAGTTTGAAGGGGAACTGGAAGGAGAAAAGAAAGAAAAAATCAAATTGATAAAAAATATGCTTAGTGAAGGCATGTCGATATCATTAATTGCAAAAATTGCTGATGTAAGCGAAGAATATATTAAAAACTTAGGTTTGTAATGTATTTACAAATAATATAAACATAAAAAACAACAATATGCAAGCACTAACAGTAAGCGAAAAAATGAAACAGGCAAAAGATTTCCTGCCTATAAACGGAACCGACCATATAGAATTTTATGTAGGTAATGCAAAACAAGCAGCCCATTATTATAAAACTGCATTTGGGTTTCAATCTTTGGCTTATGCCGGCCCGGAAACAGGCGTAAGAGATAGAGCTTCTTATGTATTACAACAAGGTAAAATAAGATTGGTTCTTACTTCGCCTTTACATTCAAATAATGCCATTTCAGACCATATTCGTTTGCATGGTGATGGCGTAAAAATTCTTGCATTATGGGTAGATGATGCTTATAAAGCTTATGAAGAAACTGTCAAACGTGGTGCAAAACCCTATTTAGAACCTCAAACACTTACTGATAGTAATGGAGAAATACGTAAAAGTGGTATTTATACCTATGGCGAAACAGTACACTTATTTATAGAGCGTAAAGATTATAACGGTCTCTTTATGCCCGGCTACAGAGAGTGGAAAAGCAACTATAACCCTACAGATACCGGTTTACTTTATGTTGACCATTGCGTTGGTAATGTAGGCTGGAACAGAATGAACCCTACAATGAAATGGTATGAAGACGTTATGGGCTTCGTAAATATATTATCTTTCGATGACAAACAAATAAATACAGAGTATTCTGCTTTAATGAGTAAAGTAATGAGTAACGGCAACGGATATGTAAAATTCCCAATAAATGAGCCTGCAGAGGGTAAGAAAAAATCTCAAATAGAAGAATACCTTGAATTCTATGAAGGTGAAGGAGTACAACATATTGCAGTTGCAACAAATGATATTGTAAGTACTGTAAAACAATTAAAAGCCCGTGGTGTTGAATTTTTAGATGCACCACCCAATGCCTATTACGAAGACTTACCTAATCGCGTAGGTAAAATAGATGAAGATATTGCGCCATTGCAAAAATTAGGTATTCTGGTAGATTGTGATGAAGAAGGTTATTTATTACAACTGTTTACCAAACCGGTGGAAGACCGACCTACTCTATTTTTCGAAATTATACAGCGCAAAGGAGCACAAAGTTTTGGTGCCGGTAATTTTAAAGCACTTTTCGAATCGATAGAAAGAGAACAAGAAAAAAGAGGTAATTTATAATTGATAGTACTAACATAAAAAAGCCTTTAATATCAAGCGTATTAAAGGCTTTTTATATATTTATATGTACCAAATATGTCGTCTTCAAAGAATAGAATAATAGTTTCTATTTTATAAGTATTGTTATATTCTATTTATAATGCCACCGCCTACTACATCGTCGCCCTCATAAAATACAGCAGACTGCCCGGGAGCAACGCTACTTACCGCATGGGTAAAATTTATTTTCACTCCACCCTCAATTGGAAATAAAAAGCTATCCATTCCGGGGTCTCTATATCTAATTTTAGTTGTTACCTCCATCCCTTTTCCCGGAAAAGAATCGTATTTTATCATATTTATACCCCTCACAATTGTTTCCGATTGCATTAAATCTTCTAAATCGCCAATAACAACAACATTCGTTTCAGGAATAATATTTGTTACAAAAACAGGTCTGCCCATTGCAATATCTAAGCCTTTACGCTGTCCTATTGTATAAAAGGGATAACCTTTATGTTTACCTACCACTATACCGTCTTTTAAAACAAAGTCTCCTCCATTTACTTTTTCTTCAAGTCCGGCAACATTACGTTTCAAAAAGCCTCTGTAGTCATTATCAGGTACAAAACAAATTTCATAGCTTTCAGCCTTTTTAGCCAGTTCTTTATAACCCATATCATAAGCAATCTGCCTTACTTCTGTTTTTAGAAAATTGCCTAAGGGGTAGATACTACGCGATAAACACTCTTGCCCAAGCCCCCATAAAACATAACTTTGGTCTTTAGTAAGATCTTTTGCTTTAGATAAAACATGCCTATTATTTTCTTCTCTTACATTTACATAATGCCCTGTAGCAATATAATCGCAATTCATGGCATTAGCCCTCTTTAATAGTGCAGCCCATTTTATATGCGTATTGCACAATACACAAGGATTAGGAGTGCGGCCAGCTATATATTCTTCAATAAAATCATTAACTACATAATTACCAAATTCTTCTCTTAAATCTAATACATAGTGTGGAAATCCATGCTGAACAGCAGCCATCCTGGCATCGTTAAAAGAATCTAGATTACAACAACCTGTTTCCTTTCCTGCTCCACCTGCTGTTGCATAATCCCATGTTTTCATGGTTATTCCCACTACTTCATAGCCTTCATTATGTAGCATTAAAGCACTTACTGTGCTATCAATACCACCACTCATAGCCACTAAAACTTTACCCTTTCTACTCATAAAATTATTAAAAATGCAAAGGTAAGGCATATAATTACAAAAAAAGTTGATAGGCTTATACGGTTTTAATATGTAGGTATAAAGGTTTATAATGTAAGTATATCTACATTGAAACATTATTAATTTATTATTTTATGATTCAATGATATTATTAGCAAACAAATTATTGCAAAAATAAATTACTAGCATAATTATATTTATTACTATATTGCACGATTAAACAATATAAATAAACAATGATTATATGTAATTTTGTTTTTACATATATCTAAATAAAAGTAATTAAAAGAAAAATGAAAAAATATTATGCTGAATTTATAGGCACTTATATCTTGCTATTTGCCGGTACAGGGGCAATAATTATCGATCAGCAGTATAACGGTGTTATAACACACGTGGGAATAGCTATAACTTTCGGGTTAGTTATTATGAGTTTAATTTATGCTTTTGGAGATATTTCCGGTGCACATTTTAACCCTGCCGTAAGTATTGGTTTTATTGTTGCAGGTCGGTTCCCGGTAAAGCAATTATTCCCTTATGTTATAAGCCAGCTTACAGGGGCTATTCTTGCAAGTATTACACTAAAAGCACTATTTCCTGACAATCACTTTTTAGGAACTACACTACCATCAGGTACAGAAGTACAATCGTTTATAATGGAAACAATTTTAAGTTTTATATTAATGATTGTAATTATAAATGTAGCTACCGGCAGCAAAGAACAAGGTATGTTTGCCGGTATTGCAATAGGTTCTGTAGTTGGTTTAGACGCCCTGTTTGGCGGGCCGGTTTGTGGTGCATCTATGAACCCTGTAAGGTCTATAGCCCCTGCTATTGTAAGCGGACATACAGAGCATTTATGGCTCTATATTGTAGCACCTATTTTAGGAGCTGTTTTAGCAGTTGTTTGTTGGAAATTATTAGTAATAAAAGAGAAGTAAGGTAATTTTATTATATACCTACCCAATATTATGTCTAATTTCAAGAAATGGTGATTATTTCCTTTTGTTATAATTTGAATAAAAAATCTTCAACATTATCAGGTGATATAACTTTATTTTCTGAACTGGGATAATTATCTGTAAAAGTCTGTGGAAAACGTTTTTTTTCATTTTTACCCCATTTGAATTCAAAAGCATTTAAGCCATCTTCGTGTTCTTCTATCAAATCAATTTCCTGTTGTTGAGTTGTTCTCCAGAAATAAAGTTTTGCATCAATATTCCTATACCTTAAAAACTTCAATCTTTCAGACATCAAATAATTTTCCCATAACGCTCCGGTGTCTGTCCTTGATGCAAGTGGCTTGAAATTGTTGAGAATTGCATTACGGATTCCACAGTCATAAAAATAAACTTTTTTACCCTTTTTTATTTCGTTGCGAACGTTCCGGTTAAGTGCAGGCAGGCGAAACACAACATAAGCTTTTTCAAGTAGGTCTATGTATTTATCTACTGTTTTGCTGTCGCTTGAAACCGTTTGGGCTATTTCCGAATAGCTAACTTCACTCCCTACCTGTAAAGCCAAAGCTTTAAGAAGTTTTTCGAGTATAGACGGTTTTTTTATCTGATCTAACATCAGCAAGTCTTTATAAAGATAACTGCCTGCCAATGACTTAAGTAATTCTTTTTCTTCACCCTGTTTAGTTACTATTTCCGGGTAAGAACCATATACCATCCTGTGTTCTATTAGTCGTTTTTCTTGCAAAAAACCATGATTTTCAGCCATTTCAGTAAAACTTAACGGGTATAGCATAAATTCGTATTTCCTGCCCGTAAGTGGCTCGTTTACCTGACTTGATAATTCAAAAGCCGATGAACCTGTCGCAATTACCTGAACATCTTTTATCTGGTCTGTAAATAATTTAAGTGTTAGGCCTATATTAGGTATCCGTTGTGCCTCATCTATAAAAATAATTTTATTTTTACCGGTTAACATTTTCAGCTTTGTTGTTGTAGTATTTGTAAGTATTTCCCTTACGTCAGCATCGTCTCCATTCAGATACAGCCATTCCAAATTTTGTTCCTTTAGCATTGCTTCCACTAAAGTAGATTTGCCGCATTGCCTTGCACCGAACAATAATATTGCTTTGCCTTTAAACAGTTTTGCCTGAATTGAAGCTTGGATAACTCTTTTTATCATAATTTCGGATTGCAACTACAAAAATACATACTATTTTTGGATTTGAATCCTGAAATTACATAATAATATTGGATTTGAATCCGAAAATTACATAATATTCTTGGATTTCACCAATTTTGCCTGCTACCCTTATCTAAGCTAGACCAGTGTGGGATTCTTTAATTATCTTCGTTGCAGAAAATGCTGGGTTCTTATTGATAGTCCGTTAGGGCATCAATAAGTAAGAATAAACCCGTTCTGCGAACGTATTCAAAGAACTGAGGTTAAATGAAAAGGTATATAGCTAAGAATTCCATACCTTTAATTTAGCTTTGTCAAGGTGAATGCCTTCGGAGAAGGAGTTTATTCTCACTTCCGGATGCCCTATCGGAACATCCGGAAGAACGGGCTGACCAAACAGCCTACCCCTGGCAGGTTTGCTTATTTGCAGGGGTTGCGGTGGGGAAAAGGTGGAAGTAATTTTTTACTTTGTTTTATCAGCACCCTTCCAAAGCCTTTTTGATTTATCAATGATCATTGAGTTAGGTTCTTTAATGCTTTCAATTTTCAATCCACATAATTCAGTACTATCATTAAGTTTATACGTTAATAAAAATCTTAAACTATCGCATTTTAAATAATACTCATAAATAAGCGTCAATTGGTCTATATCATTTAAGTTTTTTTCGTAAAAATCATTTATAAAAACACCTTTGCAATTGGCAAAGTCACAATTATTTTTTATTTGATACAATAATACATTTATTTTATACGGTGGAAAATATTTAGTCGGGAATAAATTAGTTGCATTGCCATTTCCAATGGCATCTAATAATTCTTCGGACTTTATTTTTGCTTTAGACCTAAGATTATTGTTTGTACAACTTACAATCATGAGTAATAAAAAAAATTTACCTATACTGGTCAAATAGAAATGTGTATTTTTCATTTTAATTATCTTCATTATTATCATATTCTTTAAAAAAAACATAAAGACCATTGCTGTCCTTTCTATATACTTTATAAATATTGCTGCCGGCAGGCTTAGATACCGAATCTCCTATTAACATTTTGTTGCCCCAAGGAGCAAGAAAAAATACAAAATTATCGTCAGCAAAAATAAATTTGATCGAACGTCTTGGGGAGTCATCTGATTTAATTACTACTGAATTTATCTTTGTTTGATAGAAATGTTTATAATAAATCACTCCATAAATGGCATATGTAATCCATATCAACAATACAAAAGTGATAATTATTATGTTCATTATATTTTTTTATTCATATATTTATTTGTTTTCACTATTTTGCTATAAGTGGAGCAAAACTAATGGTGTAATTATAAACTCCCTCTCTCGTCCCTAATTATCCTCGTTGTAAACGAGGACAAGTGAATAAGATATTGGAGATACAAGACCTATCAGAAGCTGACCGCAGGCATATAATGACCACCATTGATGCACTGCTACGTGATGCTAAGGCTCGTAAGGCTTATGCTTAATCATGTAGTTACCCCTTTTATGAACCACGATATGGTTTGTAATCCTCAAATTCCGAATGAGCAATTCTACTCAACTTGTCTGTAATTCTATCCCAAGTATCTTCCTCTATACTTGACACATATTCTGTAAGTTTTTTGTGTAACCTTAAATAGTTATACTCAAACACAATGATGTAATGCCTTCCCCAGATTATATCTTCTTTACCGTGTTTATTCATTAACCATTTAGGGGTACATAAAATAAAATCAAAAACTTCTTCCCCATCTTTCCCTTTAGGCCCAACAACCATTTCAATGAGAATACTGAAGTTGTCATTTTCTTGTGGCGCATATACGCTTAAATCATCCACTACATCTGGCGTGTGTAAATATCTTAATTCAACTTGCATAGTGCTATTATTTTGTTATATCTAAATGACCATTATTAATCCATGCGCCACTATTTGCAGTCCGTGATTGAAAGTTAGCCTGCATCACTTGTATTTTAGATTTAAAACTTGGTGCTCTAAACTGCCTCAATCCATCCCCAACTCGTCCTCCTTTGCAACGAGTATGCTATGGATAGGCGTTTTTAACGCCTGAACATCACCTTTCTATACTTACTTCTACCAAACCCTTTCTTCCTTCATAATCACCAGCACCCCTGCCGTGCTGCAAAATTAATTATTTTTATCAGATAAGGATAGACGGGCGTTAAAAACGCCTATCCTCACTAGTCCTGGTTGTAAACGAGGAAAAGTGAGGAAAAGTTGTCTAATCGGGCTAAGCAGCATTTGAAGTATAGTGCTTTATATTTTTCAGCACATTTTCTTTAATCATTTCTTCTTCTTCCAAATCAAAATCAATTTGCAAACCAAGCCAGAATTTCGGTGAATTACCAAAATATTTAGATAACCTCAATGCGGTATCAGCAGTAATTCTTCTTGCTCCCTTTATAATTTCAGATATTCTAGTTTGTGCTATACCGGTATCTTTTGCTAATTTATAAGCTGAAATACCTAATTCATTTAAAAACTCTTCTTTTAATACAACACCGGGGTGTATGTTATTTAATTTGTCCATATTTTAAGTATTAATGATAATCTATAATCTTTACTTCCAAAGCATTAGCATTTTGCCAAATAAATATTATCCTCCATTGGTCATTTATTCGTATTGAATAAAATTCTTTCAAATTCCCTGATAATTTTTCTAATCTATTTGAAGGTGGAACAATCAAATCTGTAATATTTTGAGAGTTATTGAGCATTCTAAGTTTACGTCGCCCTATTTCCTGAATATCGTTTGGGTACTTACTTACTCTTTCGCCATTCCAAATTTTTTCTGTTTCTTTTGAACCAAAAGATAAAATCATACTACCGTTATGCGTTACTTATGCCAAAGGTAAGTATTATTTATAAATAATTCAAAATTTAAATATTGCTGGTAATACCATGAGAAATTGTAACTATTTTTTGCAGCATTTTTTTATTAGTAATAATGAGCAATAATCAATTCTATTATATAACAATTACCTTTCTATATACAAAGCCACCCTACCCTTTCTTACAATTCATTATCTTGCACTACTTTTAAAAATTGATTTTTATGTATCGTACACATAATTGTGGAGAATTGCGTTTGCAACATATCGGAAAAACGATAACCCTTGCCGGTTGGGTTCAGAAAGTAAGAAAAATGGGTAGTATTACTTTCGTAGATTTAAGAGACCGCTATGGAATTACTCAATTATTATTTAACGAACAACTAAATACGTTGTTAGATACACAACCGATAGGACGAGAATTTGTATTGCAAATAAAAGGGAATGTATTAGAAAGAAGTAGTAAAAACAATAAATTACCTACAGGAGAAATTGAAATAGAAGTTACTGACTATCTGATTCTCAATGCTTCTGCAACACCACCATTTACTATTGAAGAAGAAACAGATGGCGGCGATGAGCTTAGAATGAAGTATCGTTATCTGGACCTAAGAAGACCAACACTTAAACGAAATCTGGAATTAAGATATAAAGTAAACAGGTCTGTTCGTAATTATATGGATTCTATGGGATTTTGGGATATTGAAACGCCCTATCTTATTAACTCAACCCCGGAAGGAGCAAGGGATTTTTTAGTGCCTTCGCGTATGAATGAAGGTCAGTTTTATGCTTTACCTCAAAGTCCTCAAATTCTAAAACAACTTTTAATGGTAAGTGGTTACGACCGCTATTATCAAATAGTAAAATGTTTTAGAGATGAAGACCTTCGTGCAGACCGTCAACCTGAGTTTACACAGATAGACTGTGAAATGAGTTTTGTAGAGCAAGAAGATGTTTTAAATATGTTTGAAGGATTATTTAAACATGTTTTTAAAGATGTAAAAGGTGTGGAAATTGTAGATGCGTTCCCCAGATTAACATGGGCAGATGCAATGTGGAACTATGGTAACGATAAGCCTGATATAAGATTTGAAATGAAAATTAAAAACTTAAAAGAAAAAAACAATACTCATTGCCAAGTTTTGAAACATACGGACTTTAAAGTGTTTAATGATGCAGAAACAATTTTAGCAATATGTGTACCCAATAGTAGTGAATATACACGTAAACAAACAGATGAACTTACAGAATGGTGCAAGCGACCACAAATAGGAATGACCGGTTTGATTTTTGTAAAATGCAATACCGATGGTTCTTATAAAAGCAGTGTTGACAAATTTTTTAATGAGGCTAAATTGCAAGAGTTAGCCGCATTTTGTAATGCAAAAACAGGTGATTTAATTCTGATTTTAGCCGGTAATGAAAATAGAACAAGGAAGGCAATGAGTGAATTACGTTTGGAAATGGGAAACAGATTAAACTTGCGTAATCCTGATGAATATAAACCTTTATGGGTAATAGACTTTCCTTTGTTTGAATATGATGATGAAGGGAAAAGATGGAATGCATGCCACCACCCTTTTACTTCTCCCAAACCGGAACAGATTCATTTGTTAGATAAGGCAAATATGTATGGAGAAATCAAGGCAAATGCTTACGATATAGTGTTAAACGGTACAGAAATTGGAGGTGGTTCTATTAGAATTCATCAACGGGCATTGCAAGAACAAATGTTTGCAGCATTAGGTTTAAGTAAAAGTGAGGCACAAGAAAAATTCGGTTTCTTATTAGGAGCATTCGAATATGGCGCACCTCCACATGGAGGCATTGCTTTTGGCTTAGACAGGCTTTGTTCCTTACTTGGCGGACAAGAAACGATTCGTGATTTTATTGCTTTCCCTAAAAATAATTCAGGTAGAGATGTGATGTTAGAAGCCCCCTCAACTATAGATAATAAACAATTAATAGAATTAGGGTTAGAAGTAAAACACAGATAATACCTAATTTAATTAGCACATATTAGATAGATACATTTTATATTATTCAAATATAGAAATTGCCTTAGTTAAATAACTAAGACAATTTCTATATTTGATTTAAATCAGGTTTTATATAAAGAATATAACTTAGTTTTGATGTAGTATTTAATTTTTTATGATAAAAAATGGAAACTAATCAAAAGAATGAAACCGTATTTTCTAAAGTTATAGATGAATTCTTTTTTGGAATAGCAGAATTAGTTCAATTTTCCTTTAATGTAATTAAAATAGGCATACAACCACCTTATGAATTTAGAGAAGTATGGAATCAATGTTATGAAATTGGTATTACGTCTTTTATACTTGTAGGTACTACTGCTTTTATTTTAGGTTTAGTTTTGGTTATGCAGTCTCGCCCTACAATGGTTGAATTTGGAGCAGGTGCATTTTTACCTGCCATGTCTTCTATATCTATAGTAAGAGAAATTGGTCCTTTGGTTACAGCACTAATTTGTGCAGGTAAAATAGGTTCGGGTATAAGTGCAGAGTTAGGCTCAATGAAAGTTACCGAACAGATTGATGCAATGGAGGTATCCGGCACTAATCCATTTAAATATTTGGTAGCAACACGTATTATTGCTACTACTTTAATGA
>CAIWXG010000420.1 GCA_903916555.1 uncultured Bacteroidota bacterium | reverse complement strand
GCCTATGCAGATAATTGTTCTTACTCAGGATAACCCGATAAAACACGAAATTGATACTATAAACAAGCTTTTAGATAATGGCTTAGAAAAAATACATATAAGAAAACCAAGTTTTTCATTAAAAGAATATAGAGAATATATTTTACAAATTAAAAAGGAATATTATACCAGAATTGTATTGCATGGAGGTTTTGATTTGTTGAAAGAGTATGAAATAGGAGGCATTCACTTAAATAGTATTCAAAGAAAAGACGAAAAATTGTATAGTACCGTTGCCAACAATAATATATCTATTTCAGCATCTACTCATTCTTGGGATGAAGTTTTAGAAGAAAAAAAGAGATTTGAGTATCTATTTATTAGCCCTGTTTTCGATAGCATTTCAAAAGAAGGCTATACAGCTTCAATAGACTTAAACGGTTTAGGGGTTGTAAAACAAAAACTTGCAATTAAAAATCTATATTGCCCTAAAATTATTGGTTTAGGTGGTGTAAATGTACCACATATTCCTATTTTGAAACAGTATCAATTTGATGGAGCGGCTGTTTATGGCGCAATATGGAGGAGTACAAATCCTTTAGCAATTTTAAACGGATTGTTAGCGATGGCGAAATAATTGAATTCTTCATTTTTCTAAATTTTGTGAATAAGATTAAAGTTACAACTTGATTTGAATAATTATATTTGCAAAATATTTTTATGCAACATTTGTAATTATAAAACGATTAAGTGGTTTTTTTTATATATTAATAAAATAATAAAATTAATGATTACTAATTTTGATAATTCAAATTCTATTATTTCTGAGTGGATAAGGGAAATTAGGGATACAACGATACAAGTTGATAGAATGAGATTTCGTAGAAATTTAGAAAGATTAGGTGAAATAGCAGGGTATGAAATAAGTAAAACATTGCAATATGAAGATGTATTAGTTTCAACACCATTAGGCGAAACGAAATGTAAAATACTAAAAAAACAGCCTGTAATCGTTTCTATAATGCGGGCAGGTTTGCCACTGTATAATGGTTTACTTAATGTATTTGATAAAGCAGACAGCTCCTTTATTGGAGCATATAGAAAACATAGTAGAAAAGACGATTCATTCGAGATTTATCAACAATATTTAACTAGTCCGGAACTTTCAGGTAGGCCATTAATAATTGCAGACCCAATGTTAGCTACAGGAGCATCGCTAAATTTGGCCATTACTACTCTTGTTGATTATGACTTGCCAAGTGAAATACATGTTGTTACTGCAATTGCTTGTTCTGTAGGCATAGATTTATTAGTTAGACATTTCCCTAATATACATATTTGGACCGGTGCTATTGATGAAGAATTAACAGCTAAAGGTTACATTGTACCTGGTTTAGGTGATGCCGGAGATTTATGTTTTGGTAATAAAAGACAGTCATAACCCAACCTTTAAAAAAAATCTTTTGTCTTTAATTAAAAAAGTATAATTTTATAGCTGTTTATACTTTTGGTAGTTCTAATTTTTCTATAATTAATTTGAAAATGAAAAAAATTATACTTTTTACATGTTTAGTACTTATTTTTTCCGGTGTTATTAAAGCTCAGGATATACATTTTACCCAATATTTTACATCTCCACTTACTTTAAACCCGGCAACTACCGGGCAAGTACCGGATGATATAAGATTAGCAGCAAATTACCGTACTCAATGGTCTTCTGTTTCTTCCTATCCTTATACTACAATGACGGTGTCTTTTGATATGGCTATGCTTAGAAATAAGCTGCCTGATGGTGATGCATTAGGTATTGGAGTTATGGGCTTGTCAGACAAAGCTGGTTCAGGTGGATTAACAAATACTACTATGGGACTTTCTTTAGCTTATCACAAAGGTTTTGGTAGAGAAAAAGAACAGCACATCTCATTTGGTTTTCAAACAGTATTAGTACAAAAGCATTTGGATTTTCAAAAACTTGTTTTTGAAGATATGATAGACCCCGCCACAGGTTTAGCCTCAAAAGCACTAACGGAAAATTTAAAAAATGCGGACCTTTCTTACCCCGATTTTAATACAGGAATTATGTATTATGGAAAAGTTGGTTTTCACTCCGAACTTTATTTGGGCTACTCCTATTATCATTTAACAGAACCTAACCAAACATTTCTTCAGGATAAAATAACTTTAATACATCAACGTCATACCGGTTATTTAGGTGGTTCAATAGACCTTAATGAATCAACAGTTTTATATGCTAGTGCATTGTATCAAACTCAGGCAAGTGCAACAGAGGTTTTAGTAGGATCATCAGTTGGTTTTATTCTTAACCCCGACCATGATGAAGATTACCAAAGAAATACAATATTATTTCTTGGTGCTTGGTATAGATACCACGATGCTATTGCCCCTTATGTAGCAATAGAATGGTCTAGAATGAGAATTGGCTTATCTTATGATATTAATATATCTAATTTTTATACTGCAACAACCGGAATGGGTTCTTATGAAATATCATTGCTTTATTTTGGAAAAATACACAAACGTGATAAGAACCCTACTTATAGTTGGTCTTGTCCTAAATTATGGTAATTGAGTTATTATTTTCTGTATATATTGATTGTATAATAATATAAATAAAAATTTCTTAAACAAAATGTAAATTATTTTGTTTAATTTCACTGCCAAATTTGCTAATTATGTCTCGTCCTGGTTTTGGTTGACACATTTTGATGATAATCCTGATTCTGGTTGACACCAGTTTTTCTTAATCCTGATTTT
>CAIWXG010000419.1 GCA_903916555.1 uncultured Bacteroidota bacterium | reverse complement strand
ATGTTTAAAAGCAATAAATAAGGAAGTAGAAGGGAAAAACGAAAAACTTAAAAATAACAATAACCCTGCAAAGTTGAAGTGGGCAACATGGATAATAGCAAGATTAGGAGGATGGAGTGGTTATATTTCACAAGGACCACCAGGCATTATATTATTAAAAAGAGGGTCGGATAAATTTGCAGATATCCTTAGGGGGTGGAAATTGGTAAAAGATGTGGGTACACGGTAGGTTGTAAACTAGGACGAGTTGGGAGTTTATTTCTATATTCCAAATCCAATTTCGTAATGTTGCTTTTTGAAAATTTGACACTTTTCATTTCATCATCCATTTTTTAGTTTTCGTTTCATAGGTCAAATAAGGGCCATCAAACCCTACAATATAGCTTAGCATAAAACTACTATCATCAATCTTTTTATAATCAGGATAGATTTCATTATAAGGTTTTAACGGATTCAATTTTTGTAAAGTTTCCCAATCCATTTGATCAGGCAACTTATTATTTTCTTTTTGATATTGTTTTATGTGCTTTGCGAATACATCACCATTACTAATTTCCTTATAGTAAAATATAGAAATGGGAAGATTAGAACAAATCATCAATGATCCAATTATAATTATTACAATAGACGCTATAATTATTAATAATTTCATTTTTAAAATTATCTGCTATTTATTGCTCACACTTTCTTCCTGATTTTCTGCAGGGCATCAGCTAGTATAAATAAAACCGTTTGCACGTATTCAGCTAACTAATGCTAAATGAAAAGTGTAAATGCTAAAATTATACAACAATATAGTATCGTTGATATTACTTTTACTCAATTATTAATTTATGTACATCAGTACCTTGCTCATTAATAATTTTTATAAAATAGATTCCTTGTGCAAATTCTAATGTATTTAAAGAATATAAATTAGTGCCTTGCATAGATTCTGATACTATTGATTTTACTAATTTACCATTAATATCTGTAATGTATATTTGAATATTCTGCCCGGTTGGGCTGTAATATCTTATATTAGTATTATTAGCTGCAGGATTTGGAAATACGGTAGATGTAAAAGTATGTTCGATTACTGAAATAACTCCATTTGGGACACTTCCGAAAAAAGCCAGAGAATCTACATTTAAATAACTATTTGCAACTGCACCCGTTTGCCCACTTGAAGAAAAAACAATTAATGCACTATCCGGATTTTCACCTTTTAAATAATTAAAATTAATTGAAAAGCCTGCCCAAGACATTACCATTCCTGATAAAGTTTGGTTGGTTAAAGCAACAGTATCTCTTTTGCTTAATGCTGTATTCCATTTAGTAAGCATAATAGCAATTTGTCCTCTGTCTGAACCATAAGCCATATACTCCCAATTGCCTATTAAACTCTGCGGACGAGAAGTGCAAGGAAAACCACCTTTTATTGAATAAGAAGTACCCGAAATTACAAATTTACCTGTTGCTGCAACACCGGGCAAAACACCTAATAGAGGAATATTCTGAGTTCTCAGAGCTAAATAATAAGAACCACCGCCTGTACAGCCACCAATACCTTTTGTGCAAGTATAAACACCGGTAGCATGTGTAACGGAATCTAAATTATCCCAACTATTCGGCATACTATAACCGGGTGTTGAAGCGGATGAATCCCATGTTTCGAAACTCGAATTAGGAATTTGTGCAAATGCAAAATTACCTATTATAGTAAGAAATAATAAAATAAATATTTTTTTCATATTTTTTTGTTTTATTAGAATGTAAAATTACTTATTTATTTCTATTCATAGTTATTATCTGTAAATATTAGTAAAACACTTAAACATACAAATAAAATATTATTTATCAAATTTAACTCTATAGTAAATATCATCAAACGGAATTTCAAGCTCAATTGTGTTAATCATAATACTTGCATTTTGTCCTTCAGTATCTACTATATTCCATGAATTATCAATTTGTCTTGAAAATTTTGCAACAAAATATTGAGTCGGGTCTATAATAATATATTCTTTTAAGCTTGGTATTTGTTTATAATAAAAAAATTTATATCCCGAATCATAAACTTTTGTTGTAGGACTCATCACTTCAATTATTACTGAAGGGTTCATTAAAGTATCAAATATATTTTCTTTCAGCTCAATTTCACCACAAACAATACTTAAATCAGGATACATATACGCATCAGATTGCGGCGTAGCAACACGCATATCCGATGGATAAATAGTACAACTCTTCCCCTTGAGATGTTTTCCAATCTCTATTGTCAAGTTAACTACAACACGATTATGTTTTTCTGATGCACCTGCCATAGCAAACACTTCACCATCAAAAAATTCATGCTTTTCTACAGCATTTATTTCAGATTCAAGATATTCTTGAACCGTTATTAATTTAAAAGCAGGCAAACCCATATATATTATTTTTATTTTAGTTAATCCCCAATAACTCTACATCAAATATTAAAGTGCTATTAGGGCCAATTGTGCCTCCAACTTGTCTGTCGCCATAACCTAAATGTGGTGGTATAAAAAACCTCCATTTACTGCCTGTTGCCATCAGTTGCACACCTTCTGTCCACCCTTTTATTACTTGGTTTAAAGGAAACGTAGCGGGTTGACCTCGTTGCACCGAGCTATCGAAAATTGTACCATCTATTAAAGTACCATGATAATGGCACGTAACTTTATTAAATTCTAATGGTTTTGCACCTTCACCGGCAACTAAAATTTCGTATTGTAAGCCACTTGGTAATTCGGTAATACCCGGCTTTAGTTTATTGGCTGCTAAAAATTCTTGTCCTGCTACTAAGTTTGCCTCAGCTTTATTGTTTTTAAAATTGAATAATTTTTCTGTTAGACTCATTTTATTATATTTTTTGCAAAAATAAGCTTTTTAAACTATTAATAATACAATTTATGTAATAAATATTTATATATAAGGTAAAAGATAAAATACTATATTTACATAAACTAATTAATAAAACTAATGCCAATATGAGTACATCAGACAAAAACAATAATGCAATGCGTTATGCAGGTTTAGCAAGCCAAATGATGGTAATGTTGGGAGTAGGTTTTTGGGCTGGTTTTGAAATAGATAAACGTCTGGCATGGAAAATTCCTGTATTTTTGATTTTAATTCCTCTTATTGCACTAATTATTTCTTTATGGCAATTGATAAATGAATTGAACAAACCAAAAAAATGAAGAAAGTATTTTTATTGTTTACAAGTATTACATTTACTTTATTGAGCATACTATTTTTTATAGTACATTCATTTTTTCCAGATTATAGTTTTATAAGCTTAGAATGTGGCAACTTACTTATGTTTATTCTTACTGTATTAGCATATATTTTAGTAAATCCTAAAATAGGCAGTCGCCCTCAAAAATTTATAAATGGTATTTTAAGTGCCTCCATTCTAAAAATGTCTGTTTGTATGGTCTCTTTTCTAACTTTTGTTTTACTAAACAGAGAAAATTTACATAAACCTACTATTTTTATATTACTTGGCATTTATATTGTATATACTGCAATAGAAACCAGATTATTAATAAAAATGAATAGTATTACTAAAAAATAATATGAAGCAGGAAAAAGAAATGACATTTTTAGAACAGTTCTTACCGGCTGGTTCATTTAAAGATGTAGTACCCTTTTTTAAAGAAAACACCATCTTTTTAACACTAACACACGAACGCAAAAGTGTATTAGGCGATTACCGAACCCCAACAAAAGAGATACCCCAACACCGTATTAGTATAAATGGGAATCTAAATCCTTATAGCTTTCTTATAACATTATTACATGAAATAGCTCACATGTTTACGTACATTAAATTCAAAAATAATGCTCAACCTCATGGAAATGAATGGAAACATGAATTCAAATTAATTCTTAAACCTTTTTTAGACAAAAAACATTTCCCTACAGAAGTTGAAAAAGCATTACGCAACTATTTAAATAATCCGGCAGCAAGTACTTGTACAGATGCAAATTTATTTAAGGCACTTTATAAATATGATAAAAAAGAAGGCTACGTCTTAGTTGATGAAATGAAAGTTAATCAACTATTTGAAGTTGAAGGTAAGCAATTTCAAATAATAGAGAAATTAAGAACACGAGCAAGATGTAAAAACCTCAGTAATGGGAAAATATACTTGTTTCAAGGAATTTTTGAAGTAAAAGTAATTAACAATCTAAACTAATAGGTACTCGTAAACGGAGATTTTTTATTGGAGTCTTTATTTTCTATATGTAAAATAAATTGTTTATATTGTTCGGAATTGAGTATGATTTTATAATCGTTATATTTATTTTTTTTTATTCGTTGTTTGGCATCCGATTTAAAATTATTGTTTTTTACATGCTCTATGCTGTCCTCTATTTTTGCATACAATAAATTTAAATTATATATCTTATCATATTGATTTTCAGACAAGTCCAAATTACTTTGCATCCAAATCGTTTGTGAATTCGCTTTTTTTTCAAATATAGAAACTGAATATTTCTGAGCAAATAAATTAATATTTAAGAAAAATAAGACATATAAAAAAATAACTACTTTGCTATTCTTTTTTACATTAAAACATAAATTCATATTCTTTAGTATAAATTTATTACAGAAAAAATTACATAATTGCAAGTTACATAAATAATTTGAAATAATCAACAAACATTACATAAAATTAACGCATATATATTATTTGTATTTTAAATATTGTAAAATAAAGTTTGTTGAAATAAAAAAAATATTTCTACATTTGCACCGCATAGGTTTCTTAAAAAGAATTAATAGGGAATCAGGTGGAAATCCTGAACATTACCCGATGCTGTATGCTCCAAAACAACTTTTTGTTTCTTAAATATACCACTGTTCATTTTTAGAATGGGAAGGTTTCAAAAAGTGGAGTAAGTCAGAAGACCTGCCATTGCACATTACTTATCATTGCTTTCGGGAAAAAGAGCCAGGTAAGACAAAGGCACTGTTTTTATTTTTTTGCTTTTTTCTTTATCTGTTTTTTCATTGGATGCAATATAGCAGGTTTAAAATTTAAAACCAATATATATATGCGTACCATTACATTATTATCTTTAGTATTATTGCTTAGTACGGCTGCAAATTCACAAACTATTGCAATTTTCGATGATTTAACTTTACCCAATTCAGACACATTCTATATAAACTATTCTGCTTCAGGCACGGATGTAGGATTTACAGACGGTTTAGCTCATTTTCCTTGTTATTACGATACTGCATTTGGTGGATACTGGGGTTCGGGTTTTGCTTATTCAAACAAACATGACAGTGTAACCAGTGGATATACAAATCAATATTCTGCTAAAACAGCAATCGGCTATGCAGGTTCTGCAAAATATGTAGTTGCCTACGGTGTTCAAAACAATATTAAACTTTTAGGTGTTGCTGTAGGCAAATCTGTTGATGGTTTTTACATTACCAACAATACTTATGCATACAATAGTATGAAAAACGGAGATGCATTTGCTAAGAAATTCGGTGGAATATCGGGCAATGACCCTGATTGGTTTAAAATAGTTATTCGTGCTTATAGTGGTGGTACTTTAAAACCGGATAGTGTAGAATTTTATTTAGCAGATTATAGATTTGTAAATAATGACAGCGATTATATAGTTAGAACTTGGGATTGGGTAAACCTTTTACCATTAGGGCATACAGATAGCTTACAACTTAGTTTAAGTTCAACAGATACCAGTTCGTCAGGAATGAATACACCGGCCTATTTCTGTTTAGATAATTTTACAACTAATGAAACAAATGTTTCTGTTCAATATATTGAACCTCTAATTATAACTTCTTTATACCCCAACCCAGCAACTGATTTTATTTGTCTTGATTTTAATAACTCCTCTGTTTACAAAAATATTTTTATTACAGACATAAGCGGTAAACTACAAAGTTCTTTTAATTCTGAAAACAATTTAATAAATGTAAATATACATGATTTACCAAGCGGTTTATACTTTGTAACTATTTTAAAAGGAACTTCTTCTGAAACACTCAAGTTTATAAAACAATAAACTTTATAAATATTACAAATAAACAATAAATATTATATAATATGAAATATTTTGCAATTATTCTATGTTCTTTTATTTCAATTGCAGGATATTCTCAATATGCACCACAAGCGGGCCTATCCGGCAATACGGCTATTTCGGCATATAGTAGTTTATTTACCGGTTGGGCTACAACTTGCACTATACAAAGAGGTTATATGGATATAGCTAATGCTTCTTTGGGCCTTGTAACAAATGGTGATAGCACTATGGCAATGGGTCCTGCCGATTTTGGTGTAGTAAGTTTAGGGGATAGCGGTATCGCAACACTTACATTCGAACACCCATTATTTAACGGGGCCGGACCTGATTTAGCGGTTTTTGAAAATGGTTTCAGAAATCCTGCTGATTCTACTGAAGCTTATTTAGAATTAGCTTTTGTAGAAGTAAGCTCTGATGGAGTAAATTTCTTTAGATTTCCTGCTAATTCACTCACAAATGATAATGTACAAATAGCCGGTTCCGGAGCTTATATGGATGCATCAAAAATAAATAATTTTGCAGGTAAATATATTGCCATGTATGGCACTCCTTTCGATTTAGATGAACTTACAGGTATTCCTTTACTAAATATTGATAGTATTACTTATGTGAGAGTTATAGATGTAATAGGCTCTATTGGTAACCATTTTACAATTGACAGTATGAATAGAAAAATTAATGACCCATATCCTACTCCATTCCCAACTGGCGGTTTCGACCTTGATGCAGTAGGAGCAATCAATCAAAAAAATGTAAGCATACAAGAAATTAAACTTAATAATAAAAATATAATTAAAACATACCCTAATCCGGTAAATGATATTTTGCATATTGACTATTTTGGTGATATATCTGATAAATTAAATGTTACTATCAATTCTGTTGATGGTTCTATTCATAATTATTTTTCTATAACTAAAGATAAAAATAGCATTTCTTTTACTTCCTACCCAAGCGGTATGTATTATATAATTTTAACTGAAAATAATGGTAATCAATGGATGCAAAAAATTATAAAATACTGATTATCATTATACTATTTGTGTTTAGCTCTTGTATAAAAGATAAACCTGATTCCAAAAATTGGCAATATTCAAAAATAGATTCCGGAAGTGTTTATATTGTTTGCGAAGGAGGTTATACAAATTATGACGTATCGCTATATGCTTACGAACCTATAAAAGACAGTGTATATGGCGACCTGTTTTTTAAGCCCAATAACTTAAATAACTCTTGCGATGTTTTTCAAAACATGACAAAAATTGGAAATAACTTTTTCTTTTTAATAAATAATTCCAATAAAATAATTGTAGCTGACGCTGTTAGTTTAAAACCTATAGCTTCCATATCTATACCACAGCCAAGATATATATTACCATTAGGTAATAATAAGGCCTATGTTACATCTCTATACAGCAATAAAGTATATATAATTAATACACTAACTTACACTGTAACAGGCATCCTAAATCTGCCAAATGTTAATACTGAAAGTATGTGTTTATATAATAATAGTGTAATTATATGTACATGGGATACAACATGTAATAAAGTATATAAAATAAATACACAAAATGATAAGATTGTTGGAACCCTAAAAGTAACAGGGAAAGCACCACAAGAAACATTGATTGATAATGAAGGAACTATTTGGGTATTAGCAGGTAATCAACCAATGGGCAAAACTGCCACTCTTACAAGAATAGATACTTTAACTGGCGAAATTTTACATTCTTTTACGTTTCCGGCTGATGCCAACCCTATAAAATTAATTACTAACAATACAAAAGATTCTTTATATTTTATAGAGGCAGACTATTCTGGAAAATCTTCAAATAATGGTATTTACAGAATGGGCACGAATGATAATCAATTACCCGAAAACGCATTTATTAGTGCTTTACCTAATCAATATTTTTATGCCATAGGTATAGACCCTGTTAATGGGACTATATTCATTGGCGACCCGGTAGGTTTTTCTGTTGGTGGCGGTACTGTTTATGCTTATAACCCTACAGGTACTTTTATTAAGAAATTTAAAGTAGGTATAGGTCCCGGTCATTTTTATTTCGACAAATAAATGAGGTTTAATACTCTGTACCCTTATAAAATACCTTAAAAATACCTTGCCCTATCTGGTAGCTTATTACATCGTAATTTAATTGCCAACTTGCAATATCAGCATTTGTAACATCGTAAGCTTCGCCTTCAGAAAATAGTCTTAATGTATTAGCGCTATTAATATATGCAACAGAATTATATTGAATTGTTAGATTAGCAGGCATATAATTTTCCATTTCTGTTGTTTCGCCTTTATAAAATATTTTAAACATACCTACGGCATCTTTAAAAGCGACTATATTATCTGCTACTTGGTAAGATGGGTGAAAAGTACCAATTGTACGAATACTATCATCATAAAATATTTTAAAATATCTATCGCTTGAAATAAAAGCAACTAAATCATCACCAACTTTATAAGAAATAGGAGTCATTTCATCTGCAAGTATTGTTTTACCGTTATGGAATATTTTAAACTTACGGTCATTATCCACATAAGCCACCGTATTTCTACCGGCATCAAAACTAATTACCTGGTAATCTTCTTGCATAAAAACAGAGCCATGATAAAATATCTTAAATTGATTTGCAAAGTTATCATAAGCAATAATATTATCTGATACTTTTATATTACTAAGTACACTATCCGAAAAATAAGTTTCAATATTATAAAATTGCCCGTTATAATAAGCTCTGTAAGAACCTTTATAACTGTCTAAGAAAAGCACTAAACTATCGCCAATAAAATATTGGTCGCAAACCCCGGTTAAGTTTTTAGTTACACCGCGGTCAAAAATATTCAATGATTTTTGACATAAATAAGCTACTAAATTATCAGTAACAAAAAACGAATTTACAATATCGTTACTACCTGTTCTTACACCACCGCCATAATATATTTTAAAAGTACGCGAATTATCAAGATAAGGAATAGCCGTTCTGCCTGTTTTCATTAGGGTAGGTTGCATATAATCTATTTTCCGCACCATACCTCTGTCCCAAACCATTACCTGATTTTGATTATCGGTATATGCGGCAAGCGGTTGTGCAGTAATATTATTAAAGAATAATATAGATATAAAAATTAAGAAAAATAACCTCATAAAAATTTTAGGATTTTTGTGTAATATACTAAAATAAAAATAAAAAAGCCAGCCTGAGAACAGGCCAGCCCCTATAAACCCTATCACTATGAAAAAATTATGCAAAAAAATTGCATTTAAATATGTTGCTTATCATCTTCAATTGTTTTAAAAAAGCCGGCCTGAGAACAGGCCAGCCCCTATAAACCCTATCACTATGAAAAACTTTGCAATAACCTTGCAATATTATTTAAAAGAACAAAATGTGTTTATAAATTAAACAATTTAAGGAGATGAAAAGCTAGCTTGAGAAAAAGCCAGCCCCTATAAACCCTATCACCATGAAAACATCATTAAATATCTTAATTATAATTTATAAAATTTATAAGAGCAAATTTAAATGTTATTATTTTACCCGCAAATTTTTTCAACAAATTTTACTTAAAAATAACAAATAAATATTCTATAATTAATATTAAAAGTTAAAAAACGCTAAAATAGATTCAATATTATAGTAAATCCTAAAAAATACAATACTTTTTACGTTATTTCAATGATAGTATAAATATACAATATATTATTTTTTCTTCTTTGGTGAAAACATTGCCAACATTCTTCTTCCTTCCATTTTAGGCATAGACTCTAAAACACCATGTTCCGCCATTCGTTCTGCAAATTTCAACAAAAGCAATTCCCCCCTTTCCTGAAACATGATTGCACGACCCTTAAATTGTACATAACACTTTACTTTATTCCCGTCTTGTAAAAATTTTTCAGCATGTTTTGCTTTAAAATCAAAATCATGGTCATCTGTATTGGGTGTAAATCTAATTTCTTTTACTTCCGATTGTTTTGCTTTTGCCTTTTGTTCTTTGTCTTTTTTCTTTTTTTCGTAAAGAAATTTTTTATAATCAATTAAACGACAAACCGGTGGCACTGCATTGGGCGAAATCTCTACTAAATCAACTTCCTTTGCTATAGCCATTTTAATCGCTACATCAAGTGGGTAAATACCCGGTTCTATATCTTCACCAATTACCCGAACTTCTAATGCTGTAATCTCATCATTAAGACGATGTTCATTTTGTGGCACTCTAGGCCTAAAAAAAGGTTTGCTTTTTGGTCTTTTCTGCATTAAGCGATTTTAAAATTTAGTTGCAAATATAAATTATTTGTTTTGTAAAATTCTATTTCAAAACTTTATTTTTTTTAAATAATGTTACTCCCTCGTTTGATAATTACCCCAACAGACTCTTTTTTATACAATAAAAAATATAAATATGAACCATATACTAAAGTAAGTGTGTACCAGATAGCAATAATTTTAGATGCATAAATAAATTTATAATGATATACGGGCAAATATCCATCCGGATAACTAAAACATTTATCTAAACTAAGTATATAAGGTATAGATGACAATATAAATAACTTATAATTATTAGATACTACTCCATAAAAGAAAAAGAAAATAATAATTGGGTGTGCATATCGCTCATGCATTTCGCTATTAAAATAAAAAAAACACAAACAAATCATGCCTATACCTAAAAATAGCGTCTCATAGAAATGCTTATCGGGTTGCAAATTTAATTTTCTGGTTTCCAATATCTTTATTAGAAATGGCAACATAATAAATATAGCACTAATAGAAAACAATACTAAACCGGCAGCACGATAACTAACTAAAAACCATTTATCGGTATCTACTGTTTCATAAGGATTACTATTAGTAAATAGGTACCAAAAGTTAAATGCAGATATGGATAATCTATTATATAAGCCAACAGAATGGGTAATAATTGAAACTAATTTTAAAATGCCACCATTTAAAATAAATGGCAAAACAATAAAAAACTGGGTTAATAATAACCCTAACATTGTGAATAATAATGTTTTATATTGTCTTATACTATAAAATAATATAATTATAATAAATGGTAGAAATTCTATTGCTTGTAATTTAGTATTTAATGCTAAAATGTAAATACTCGCACCTATTACAGGATAATAGACAGCAATTATAATCGCCAAAAATGCTAAATTTGTATATATACAATCAATTTGCCCCCAAACCATTGAGTTAAACACATAAGCTATATTTAATAATAAATATAAATAAGGTATTTTAAAATTTAAAAATTTATGTCTAAAACAACATAAGAAAAAAATGGGTAAGAAATCAAAAAAAACAAAAAATATTTTAATGTTATTTATGTTATTTGTAATATTAATTTCAGTTCCCTGTAATAAATCATATATATATATAAAATACACATAAATAGGAAAGTAATTAATAGATGTATTATAAGTATTTGCTAAGCCCACTTTATGTATATTTAATGCCCATTCACGCCAAAAGCTCATATCATACTCCATTGATACCCTTGGCAGAATAAACAAATACAATATAAATAACAATAAAATTTCTATTCGTGTCTTTTTAAGGCTATCACCCATTTGTAATATATAGGAAAAACAAAAAAATATTTGAATACAAAATCAATAAAACAAATACATAAGCCTAATAACCCACAAATTATTATACTGGGCAGCTTTTGAATAGTCTTGTGGTATTTTATCTCTTATAGATAATAACGAATACTGAAATCTTATATTAAGATACAAGCCTTTCCAGAAATGTACATTACCACCCAATAATAGATTTAAATCATCTTTCTTAAACGGATATTTATTTAAATCAAAATACTGTGGTGGGCTGGTAGTTATATATTCACTGCTATTAGCCAAACGCGAATAAGATAGACCTGCACCTACATTACTTTTATGTTTTACAAAATAATTTATCATAATAGGTATTTCAGCATAATTTAATTTTATACCATAGTTGGTAAAATAGATACCCGGTTGCAAAATTTGAGCATAATGAGCCTCACTGCCTTTTTGGCTATAAAGTATTTCCATACTTGCAGCCACATTTTCGTCTAAAGTAGTATATACTATTGCACCTACATTTAATCCCGTTTTATCATAACCGGCAAAATCATCACCGTCAACTTGTGTAAAATTTGTGCCTATCAGTAAACCTCCATAAAAAGTTTTAGGTGTTTCTAAAAAGTATTTATCCTGCCCAAAACAACTATTTACTTCAAAAAACAAAACACTAAGTAGTAGTAGTAGAAAAAGATTAATATGTTTATATCGTTTCATATCATTTTTATTTTATTAAATATTTACATAAATAGATACATTAATCTAACTGTCCAAAGATTATTATATTGCTGTGCTCTGGAAAATTCTGGTGGTATTTGGGTACGCATGGGTACTAATGAATACTGAAATCTTATGTTGAAAAACAAACCTTTCCATACATGTAAATTTGCTGCTGCTAAAAATTCCCATTCATCTGTTTTAAAAGGATATTTATTAAGGTCTATATTATAATGTGGATAGGTAGCTAAAACCTCACTATAACTAACCAGCCGATTATAAGATACACCAATTCCGAAATGACTTTTAAATTTATCAAATAAATTTATCATTACAGGTATTTCTGCATAGTTTACTTTTATTCCATAATTTGTAATATAAATACTGTCTATGCCTGCTTGTCTAACAATATTACTTTTACTTCCTTTTTGGCTATAAAGAAATTCCCAGCTTATGGCTAAATTTTTAGGTAAATTTATATAACCAATACCACCGAAATTAGCTCCTGTTTTATAATAGCCTGCAAAATTATCGCCATCTACCTGTGTAAAATTGATCCCACAAACCAAACCGGCATAAAAAAGTCGTGGTTTTTGCAAAAAATAACCCTGTTCCTGTTCTACTAATTGAGCATAGGAAAGGAAATTATAAAAAGATAAAACAATAGTAATGAAAATAATTGCTGCGAATTTTCTACTTTTAGTCATTGATTGTAGCAAAGCTAATGATTTTCAAATATACACCAAATACACTAAAAAAATTAGAAGGGCTTTTTGATGAGGCCGGATATATTATTCGCTTCGAAAAAGGTAATTTTAACAGTGGTTTTTGCCTACTTGAAGACAAAAAAGTTGTTGTTATAAATAAATTTTTCAACATGGAAGGTAGAATCAATGCACTAATAGAAATTCTGCCTCTTATAAAAATAAATTTGACACTATTAAGTGGCGAAACGCTTAAATGGTATAATCAATTAATAGAACAACCCGATTTATTTAATAGTAAAACGGTACAAAATAAATAGAACATAACAGTGAAAATTACTTTTCTCGGTACAGGCACTTCACAAGGTGTACCATTTATAAATTGCCCTTGCGATGTATGTAACTCTTTAAATGCAAAAGATAATAGACTTCGTTCTTCCATTTGGATACAAACAAACGATACAAATATTGTTATTGATAGCGGCCCTGATTTTAGATACCAAATGATACGTGCAAAAGTAAAGGAACTGGATGCTATTATTTTTACACATGGGCATAAAGACCATATAGCAGGCTTAGACGATGTAAGACCTTACAATTATTTTAGTAATAAACCAATTCAGGTTTTTGCAACCGAAGAAACCCAACAAGCATTAAAGAGAGAATATAGTTATATCTTCAATTACCCTACCTATCCCGGTATTCCTCAAATTGAAATGAACACTATTAATGCTTCTGAACCTTTTTTTGTAAATGGTATTAAGATTACACCAATAAGAGTATTGCATTATAAACTGGAAGTACTTGGTTACCGGATTGGTGATTTTACTTATATAACAGATGCTAACTTTATAGCAAATGAAGAACTAATTAAGGTATATGGCAGTAAAACAATGGTTTTAAATGCGTTGAGACATGAAGAACATATTTCTCATTTCACCTTAAAAGAAGCAATAGAAGTAGGAAAAAAAGCGAAAACTGAAACCGTTTACTTTACACATATCAGCCACCAATTAGGTTTACATGATAGCGTAGAAAGCCAACTGCCTAAAAATATGCACTTAGCTTACGATGGCTTGACATTACATTTTTAGTTATTTTATATTTGAACAAGATGCATAATATTGCAGGTGATGTAAAAACTTTAGTAAGCCTACCCTTTTTATTCTATCTCCTAACAGGTACTTTTTTATTATATCCAATTTTAGGGCTATATTTAAATAATTATTTTTCTAAATATATCAATAGTACTCTATTTAAAATAGGAATAGCGTTTGTAATAGTTCATAATACATTGTTTTATTTGGGTTATTCTATAAAAGGCGATGATTTTGATAACTTTATGTTTTCGGTAGATTACTTTTGTTTATGCATTTACGTTATTTGTATTTTAAAATTTGATAATCAAAATATTATAATAAAAACAGTAAAAGCATTAGGTATTATCATTATTTCTTTAGGATATGTTTTGGGGTTTATCGGGGTACTATTTTTATTTAATTTTATTGCACTGAATAGTAAGATATATAAAAAATACAGCTTTAAATATAAAAATGAAAATTACGAATTACGCATGTATGATAATAGTGGTCGCGATGATTTATATTTAAGATATAATCTTGAAACCTATCAAACATATCCTTACATACCAATAGAAAAAAGAGTAAAGGATACTATTATCGTAAATAATAATGACTCTTTTAATTTAGAAGAAAATTTAAAACCTGAAATAATTGTATTAGATAATAAAAAAGAACTAATTCTAAAAAATGATAATGGACATAGTATTATGCTAATACTTAAATGATTATATAATATAAAAACATTTATTAAAACCAAAATTATATCATTTTTCAATTTTATATAAAGCATAAATAAGAACAATCTATAATAATTACTAAACAAAATAGATTATTTTAAGAAAATTTTTTTATTTATTTTTTTTGAAAATTGAAGTAAAAGTTTATATTTGTGCTTATAAAAATAAATATACTAAATGGCAAACAACACACAACACAACAATTCTAAAGAAAATCCAACCGTAGTACCTTTCAAATCTTCTTTTTATTTGGTACTTATTTTGGTAGGGCTTTTTCTTGGTGCAATCAATTTTATACAAGTAGAAAGCACCGGTGGTGAAGAACACAATAAGGTTGAAGCTAAATCTATGCCGGAACAAATACACGAAAACGAAGCTAAAAAAGAAAAAAGTGAATCGAAAGCAGAAGAAAAAAATGAAGAAAAACGTGAAGAAAAAATGACTCCTGCTTCCGAACCGAAACATATTGAAGATGCAAAAACAGAACTAAAAGAAACAGAAAAGAAAATAGAAAAAGTACAGGAAGAACCTAAAGCTGTAAAAAAGGTTGAGCCGACAAAAGTAGAAAAACCCGCAAAAAAACATAGAAAGTCTGAAATGAATTCGGATTATGAAGCTCCATAATTGCTAAATTATAATTCATTTTCTTTAGAAACATATATAATATAATAAAAAACAAGTCATGATATATTTATTTATATTATGACTTGTTTTTTTATGCTATGCTAAGTACTTTTATGAACTATTGTTTTAGTAAACAGTAGTTCTATTTTTTTGTATGGATGTAAATGATGTAATTGTAATAACAGGTGCAGCCGGGTTTATAGGCAGCTATCTTACAGGTTTTTTTAATTCTCTTGGGTATAATAATTTAATTTTAGTTGACGATTTCTCAATTGAAAGAAAAAGAGCAAATTATATTGGCAAAAAATATCTGCAAATAATACAAAGAGACGTTTTTTTTAGCTGGACTGAAAACAATCAATATAATATTCAATATGTATTTCATTTAGGTGCGCGTACAGACACTACCGAAATGAATTATGAAGTTCATAAAAAATGGAATCTTGACTATTCTAAAAAAATGTGGGATTTTTGTACCCTGAAAAATATACCTTTAGTATATGCTTCTTCTGCAGCTACTTATGGTAATGGTTCTTTAGGCTACAATGACAATCATGATATTGTACCGTTTTTGCAACCATTAAATCCTTATGGTGTTTCTAAAAATGAATTTGATATTTGGGCATTGCAACAATATAAAAAACCACCTTATTGGGCGGGTTTAAAATTTTTCAATGTTTATGGTCCTAATGAATATCATAAAGGTAGAATGGCATCAGTAATTTTACATGCATTTTATCAGATACACGAACAAGGTAAGGTGCAATTATTTCGTTCTCATAATCCGGAATTTAAAGATGGAGAACAAATGCGTGATTTTGTTTATGTAAAAGATGTTGTGAAAATTGCCTACTGGCTTATGCAAAACAAACCCCAAAACGGTTTATTTAATACCGGCTCGGGAAAAGCAAGAACATTTAATGACTTAGTAAATACCTTATTTTCAGTATTACATAAACCTGTAAATATTAATTATATAGATACACCAATAGACATCAGAGATAAATATCAATATTTTACTGAAGCTAATATGACAAAACTAATTTCATTAGGTTATTCTGATTCATTCTATACTTTAGAAAATGGAGTATCTGAGTATGTGAAAAATTACTTATTGGACAGTATATATTATTAATACACCTTATTTCATTCAATTATTAAAGGAAAAGTAACCGTAAATAGGCTACCCTCGCCTATTTTAGATAAAACATCTACAGTAGATTTATGTGCTTGCAGTATATTAAATGAAAAAGCAAGCCCTAAGCCCACTCCATTTCTCTTTTGTGTAAAGTAAGGTTCAAAAAGCCGTCCTAGATTTTCTTCGCTTATACCACAACCGTTATCTTTTATACTCAAAATAGCATTAAGATTGTCTTCAACAACTGTTATTTCTAACCTGCCCAAATGTTCATCCATTGCTTCAATAGCGTTTATAACAATATTTAATAATGCCAATTTAATATTTATTCTATCACATAAAATTGTCAATACTTTATTAGGGTAAGATAAATGTAAATTAATATGCTTGAGCGTCAATCGGTCTAATGCGGCATTTATAACATCGTCTATTATTACCTGAATCGGTTCTTTTTTTAGCTGAATAGATAAAGTTCTTGAAGTATATAATAACTCTGTAATTAACTGATTGATACGCTTGCTGTTTCTTTGTATAATTTCCAAGTACAAAGTTTGATTTTCATGTATTTCCTCATTATTTAATTGTTCTGCAGCGAGTGTAATATTATTGAGTG
This sequence comes from uncultured Bacteroidota bacterium, assembly GCA_903916555.1. GTDB lineage: Bacteria > Bacteroidota > Bacteroidia > Chitinophagales > Chitinophagaceae > CAIYTT01. The sequence goes on along the minus strand of CAIWXG010000419.1, from coordinate 4,051 downwards.
GGTTACGCACCTCATGTGCTATTGTTCTTACTAAACGACTGGCAGCAGCTAATTTTTCACTTTGTAACGTAGCCTTTTCAATTTTTTTTAAGTTAGAAATATCATGTATTATGCCCTGTATATAACCTGCAAACCTACCTTTACTTTCGAAAGTGTAAGTTAAAGTACAATATTTTTTGTCTAAATACTTCGTATTGAAAATTATTTCTTTATCGTTAAATTCTTTACACTCTTTTATTGCTGAGTTAATAAAAAATTTTTGTTCAACATTGTCAATTAAATCGCATAAATTGGTTTCAATAATTTCTATTCTTTTAAAGCCTAATACGTCTTCTATAGCTATATTTATATCTATAAAATTTAATTCATAATCAGCAATAAATATAATATCCTTCGATTTTTCAAAAATTGTTCTGTATTTATGTTCGTTAGCTTTAAGTTCTTTTAAAGTTTGTGCCCTATCTAAAGAGTAACGAATGCATCTTTCCATTTTATCAACAGAAATCTCTGTTTTTACTAAATAGTCGAATGCACCATATTCCATTGCCTCAATATCAATATTATAGTTCCCTTTACCTGTTAATAAAATGATAGGCTCATTACAATTATTTTTATAGGCTTCTTTAAGAAAATCAACACCTGTTTTAGCACCTAATCTATAATCAATAAAATACAAATCGTATTTGTGTTCTAAAAGCAATTTCAAACCGTCATTATATTTATTACACCAATCTATTTGAAATAAATTTCCTGGAAAAGAACGAATATAATCTCTAGTTATAATGAAATCATCTTCGTCATCATCAATAATTAATATTTTTGCATCTAATATTTTCTTATGCATCAATAGTTATATTTAAAATTCTGTTGTGTTTCGGGTAGTATAAACAGAAATTTAGAACCAATGGTATCTATATTTTCTGCATAAATAACACCGTGATGATTTTCAATAATTTTTTTACAAATTGCCAATCCTACCCCCGAACCCGGATACTCTGACTTACCATGTAATCTATGAAAAACTTGAAAAATTTTAACTGCATAATCCGGTTCGAAACCAATACCATTATCTGTAATTTGTATTTTAAAATATTTTATACCTAATGATAATCCTCTATTAATTATCTCCTGGTCTGATATATTACTAATTTCAATTTTTATATGTGGTGCTAAATCTGGTTTTAGAAATTTTATTGCGTTACTTAATAAATTAGTGAATAATTGTTTCATTTGAGAGCTTATTGCATCTATTATTGGCAGGTTTTGATTTTCTATAACTGTTTTTGTTTCATCAATTACCAATTCCAAATCCACTTTCACATTTTTTAATATTGTATTTAAATTTACCGGTTCAAAAACATGCATCGTTTTAGAAATTCTTGAAAAATCTAATAAATTATTTATTAGAGAGCGCATATTTTCAGCAGAAGCAGTCATTCTATTTAAATACATTAGCCCTTCACCTTGCAAAACATCTTTATATTTTTCGGAAAGCCGACCACTAAATGTAGTAATTTTCCTTAATGGTTCTTGTAAATCGTGGCTGGCAATATATGCAAAATCTTCTAATTCCTTATTTGAATTATGTAATTCTTCAACTTTATTTTTTAAATTTTCTTCAATTAAACTATGATTCGTAAGGTCTCTAATACTACCTATTAACTTTACTGGAATTCCATTATCATTTATAACTGTTTTTAATATGCATTTAATTATTTTTACATTATTTTTTTGTGTAACTATTTTGTATTCAATATTTAGATCTAAACAATTTTCAATTGCATTATATATTTCTTTACTTATAATTTCTTTGTTAGTAGGATGAATGAAGGATACCATAAATTCTGTTGTCAGTTCTTTATAATCCTTGTCAACTTCATAAATAGCATACATCCCATCTGTCCATACAAAAATATCCTCAATTATATTTCTTTCAAAAGTACCCAAATCTTCATTTTTATATTGTTCGAAAAATAATTCTCTTGTATCATAAGAAATAAAAGGTGTTGAAAAAGTTGAATTATCCGGATGAAATATTAAAACATAACTTATTTCATCATAATTATCAATTTTCGATATGTAAATAAAATAATTGCATTTTTTATTATTTTTACTTTTTACATTAAATACATTAAAATTCATACTGCTATTCTCTTCTTGTATATTTTCAAGCTTATGAATTAAACGATTCTTTTGATTGATGCATATCAAATCCGTTATTAATAAATTTTTATTAATAATATCATCATTTAAGTATCCGAGTGTATTTTCAAATTGTTTATTTACAAATGCGATTTTCAAATCACTACTATTTACAACCGCTAAAATTCCGGGTATATTCAATACAATATTTTTGAATATACCATTATCCTCATTATCTAATAGGGTCTTAATTTCTAAATTTTCTTTTGATTCTAATTTACCGGACATACAAAATAGATTATTTTAATTTTCATTATTAAACTCTTTATATTGATTCATTTTGTTATACAATGTTTTTCTATCAACATTTAATAATTTTGCGGCTTTACTTTTATTGAAATTAGATTGTTTTAGAGCTTCAAGAATAATTTCATAATTTAAATCGATATTAGCTTTTTTAAGTTTATTTTCTAGTGATTCAATTTTAGTATCTTTATTTAGAATTTGGTTTTCAGGTATTGAATTAGTATGTGTTTCAGGCACTTCAAATTGCAATTTATGAAAATTATTAATTTCGAATGGCAATGATTTTGCTTCAATAAATTCACCTTCACTAAGTAAAGTAGCTCTTTTTATTACATTTTTCAATTCTCTTAAATTGCCATACCAAACATAATTAATTAATATTTCTTCAACATCAGAATGAAATCCGATAATATTTTTGCCTAATTCTTTATTTGTCAGGTTCAAAAAATGTCTGGCAAATATCATTACATCACTCTTTCTATCCCTAAGTGATGGTACATCAATACTAAATTCATTAAATCTGTGAAATAAATCTTCTCTAAACTTACCTGCCCTCGCTGCTTCCCATAATTTTTCATTACTGGCAACAATTATCCTTATATCAAGTTCAATATTTTTTATGCCTCCCACCCTTCTAATTTTTCGTTCTTGTACTGTTCGCAATAAAGATACTTGTATATCATAAGACAAATTACCTATTTCATCCAAAAAAACGGTACCTCCATTTGCTATTTCAAGATTCCCAATTTTTTGATTTAATGCACCTGTAAAAGCTCCCTTTTCATGCCCAAAAAGCTCACTACCAGCAAGTTCTTTCGATAAAGCACCGCAGTCTATAGCTATAAATGGTTTTGTAGCCCGTTTACTATTATTATGTATTTGCCTAGCTATAACTTCCTTTCCACTACCACTTTCACCATATATTATTACACTGTAATTGGTGGGTGCAACTAAATTTATTTGTTTTATAATGGTAGCATATTCAGTGCTTTCACCTACAATATATTGCTCTTTATCAATTTCGATAGTTTTAATATTTAAGGATGAAACAACATTTTTTTGTGGAAATGCTTGTGAATTTATTTTTCTGGAAAGTGCTTTTTTTATATTTAATAGAATTTCATCAGGATACAATGGCTTTGTTATATAATCAAAAGCGCCTAATCTCATTACTTCTACTGCATCTTTTACATCACTATAGCCCGTAATAATAATAATTAGGGCATCGGGATTAATTTCTTTTATTTTTGTAATAAATTCCTTGCCGTTCATATCCTCCAGCCTATAATCACATAGTATTAAATCAGGATTATTTTGCTTTAAATATACAATTGCATCATATCCTTTTGCAACACATACTACATCATAGCCGTTTTTAGATAAAAAACGATTTAAAAGTAATCTTATGTCATTATCATCATCTACTACAAGTATCTTATTCATTTTTACTTTGCCATTTCAAAAATAGTGATTTTTTAAACAAAAAATCTTTTTTTCAATATTCTATATTCATTATTAAATATTCTATATTCTTATTAATTCAGAAAATATAAAATAATGTGACAAGAAAATACTAATTTAAAAAATAATCATTAATATTGTT
>CAIWXG010000418.1 GCA_903916555.1 uncultured Bacteroidota bacterium | reverse complement strand
TTTGTAGGATTGACCTAATGCGAACTCCCCCTTTAAAATGCCATTAACCCGCTCTGCTATTGCATTTTCATACGGGTCTCCATTTTCAGTCATACTGATACCAATAGAATCTATTGTCAGTAAATCAATGTAATCCTTACTACAATATTGTAGTCCCCTATCAGAATGATGTATCAAACTGCTCCTGTCCTTCGCTACAAGGCTACCTGTAGCCATTTTGAGTGCCTTTATCGTTCCATCTCTTTTGAGGTTCTCCCATAGACAATGACCTACTATTTTGTGGGAATACGCATCGGTAATCAAGCTCAGATAACAGAATTTATTAGTCATGGAGATATAGGTAATGTCTGATACCCATAGTTGATTAGGACGGAGTATTTCCATTTGCTTAATCAAATTTGGATATTTGTAAAATGGGTGGTTTGAATTGGTGGTAATGGGTTTGCGCTTTTTCCGTATGCGCACCAGTAGCCCGAAAGTGTCAAGAATAGAAAAAAACTTATCTCTGCCGATGTCAATACTATGCGCCATCAACGGTGCATTGAGCAGATGAAACAGTTTTTTACCACCGAGACGAGGCATGTCCTTTCGGATTTCATTCACCATTTTTACAATTATTACATGTTCTAATGCGTGTTCCGCTTGGGTTTTAAGATGCTTATAATAAGCCTGACGGCTATAACCAAGCGCATAGCATATTGCCCGGGAGCATTCCTCGGGATACAATAGCTTTACTCTCCCGACGGCTTGGTGCCATGTTTTTTTCGGATTTCAATTTGAAGGGTTTGTTCCGCCACATCTATCATTGTCTCCAGACATATTATTTTCAACCTGGCAAGGCGCAGCTCTTCCTCAAGTCCTCCCTGCTGTGAAGGTTGTTGCAGAGCAACAGCAGACCCTTCCGGCTCTTTATCTGGTATCATTGGGGCGGAAGGTAGTGTTTGTTTTTGATCATCTTCATACCATCTTTCAAAACCAATAATTGTTGAAATGCCACCAAGATTGTATTTTCTGCTTAGTTCGCTTCTTGTGATCGTACCAGTATAAAGCTCCTGAACAATTTTTCTTTTCAACGAAGACTCGTATTTATACGGTGACCCTCTTTTGCCTTTTTTGATATTTTTTTCCATAAACACGCTTTTTGCGTGTCAACCTATTTCAGGACAAGACATTGAATCATACCAATAATATTGTTTGTATCCCTCGGGACCGGCAAGAGTCACCTTATCTGAATCGCAGCTTACCGTAGAAATTGCAAATAAGCCACTACTCATATCAATGTATGCATAACCAAAATGCCCCCCGAGAGAACAGTCTCCGGTTGAAAAATCAAGGGTAATCGTTTTACCTTCATATCCAGTTAAATTAATGCTTCCCATAGACCAATCTTTATAAAATACATCTGAAATGGAATCAATATTAGTAGAGTGCATAAACCCGGGCAGATTTGAAGATGCTACATAAGAATATTGGGCACAAGGCACAGGAATACCACTAACTGAATCGAATGCAATAATTTCAAATCTTGGTTGTTGTGACGGAAGATGTCCGGGGTCTTCAAATACTACTGCATAATGATAAATAATGCTATAATTTGTAATACCCGGAGGAACATGGATATAATATCTTGCCTTTTCTGCTTGTGCACCTATACTATCATTGCCTAATTTCATTGAATATTTGCCACAAGATGCACAAACTACCGGAAACTGTCCATAAGGGTCAACAATTGTGCCGGCAGTAGTAATTGTATGTCTATCATTTAATGCAGGGGTAGAAATCGGTGTTGCTATGGGGCAACAAGTGCCTATATAGTAGTTCCAAACAGATGTATTACCAAATTCAAAATCAATATTAGGCTGGTCACTTATTTGGCAAAAAGCCTTTGTGTAACTAAGTAATAATGCTATAGACAATATATATTTATAAGATTTCATTATATTTCTTTTCAAAAAAAACAATTACCTTATAAAAGTAACAATTATTTAAAAAAACAAAATAGTTCTTTAAAATAATAATTTAAAAAAGCCCTGTTATTATTCTTTATCTTTCAGTAATAGCTGATACCATAAAATTAGTTGTATTTATTATAAGATAAATATGTATTTATTCTTATATTTTTAAATTAAGAATAGTGTATTCTACAGTAGCCTATCTGTTTACATAAAAGTAATTAACGAAGTTTTATTTATCAATAATAAGAGTTCATACCTATGTAATATACACAGATTTACTAGCAAATAAACATTATTTCACCTAAGGAAAAGTCAATATTATAGATTGATTATTAGTAAAATTAAATGTAGGATACCAAGAATAAGTGTAAGTATTTGTAACAGCTTGCACTTCAGTATTGGTATAGGCATAGTAATAACCGGTACCATAAACTGCTCCGGTATTGGGTATAGATATAAAATCAGTAGTTTGTGCTGTAAGCCCTAAATTAACAATTACACTATTAGTAGCTTCTGCACTATTATTTTGCAATTTTAAAAAAAAGTAATTGCTGTTAACATTAAGAGGAACAACCAAAGTTCCATCAGTAGGAAAAATATTGCTTAATGTCCAGCTTAGAGCCAAGCCAATTTGTGTACCGGAGCTTGTCTGTCCGTAAGTAATAGCATTACCTGAAATATTATCGCCATAATATCCTGTATATTGAACAGAATAATTTGGTTGTATGGTTGTTGCACTACCATTTATTGTTATTGTAATTGGTGTATAAGTATTGTTTTGATATTCAATAGTTGTTGTGGCAAGATACTGACAACGGCTACCTACATAACCTAATGGGCAAACACAATTACCACCATTACAGTAACCACCATTTTGGCAGCTAACACCGGCACAACGGTCGGGAACGCAAGAGGTATATACAATGGTAAAAAGCTTACTAATGATACTACAAAAGTAAAAACAATAAATTTTATTTTTTTCATTTTATGTTATTTTATACTAATAAAAAGTATTTAGAATTAATTTATAATAAACAAAATTAGTGCCATTTTTTTAGAAATGTAACTATTTTTTGGAATTTAATAAATAAAATAGACTGTTATTACTTTTTAATAGTCAATTTAAGTTTATTTGCTGTTGATTGTATGCCATCTTCGCCCATAACTTTTATTGAATCTATTATTATTATATCACCATTAAATAGATTTTTAATTTGTGTAATTATCTCATCGTTTAATTTTGTACCTTCTAAATTTTTGCCACTAACCGTATTGGTAATAATAGGATTCTTTTTTTTACCATTCAATAAGGTTATTTTGTATTCAGTAATACGTATTAAATCATTTTTTATAAAATTATTAGGCTCAAATGTTAAGTTTAAAGTAGGATTTGTAACTATTTTTTCAATATTTGCACTTCCACTTTTATAATTTCCCAGTTTCAAATTAGGCATTGCTATTCTTTTTATAAGATATGATTGAGTAAAAATGAGATTTTTCTCACTAAATATTTGTAAAGTAGCATTCCCGTTTTCTTTAACTTTACAACTAATATAGCCTCTACGTTCCATAGGGTGCGATTCTAATGTAGCTTTTGTCATTTTTATTTCCGCACCAAGTGGCATATTATTAATATGTATCCAATTAGAAATTCCTATGTAAAGTATTTTTTTAGTTGTGTCGCTAAGTGAAATTTGCGCAGTGTTTATTTTTTGAGCAGAACATAAATTACTCATTGAAACTAAAACAAATAATAATACTTTTTTCATTAAATACTTTTTTTATTTAGGTATAGTTATTTAATATTATATAGGACACATTTAATGTTTTGCAAAAGTAAGAATAAAATAGATAATAACATAATGAATTTTTTTATATAATATAAGTTATTATCGAAAATTTCTCTTTTTGATATTTATGATTACATTTGCAGTCAATCCAAAACAGAATACATGGCTTCAACAGCAGATATGCGAATGGGATTAATTATCAAACTTGATGGTAGCCTATACTCAGTAGTAGAATTCGGACAGAATAAAACCGCGAGAGCGGCAGCAAAAGTTTGGGCAAAACTTAAAGGCGTAGATAATAATCGTTCCATAGAACACACTTGGAATTCAGGTGATACAATTTTTCCGGTAAGGGTAGAACGCAGACCCTATCAGTTTTTATATAAAGATGACTCAGGTTTTAATTTAATGGATAATAATACATTTGAACAAATTATTATTTCTGAAACAGGGGTTGACCGACCTGAATTATATAAAGAAGGGCAAGAGTGTTTTGTATTATTTAATACAGAAACAGAAACACCAATGGGTATAGAATTACCACCAAGTGTTAATATGCGAGTTACTTACTCTGAACCGGGAGTAAAAGGCGATACTGCAACTAGGGCTATGAAACAAGCAACTATTGAAACAGGAGCCACTGTTATGGTGCCTTTGTTTGTAAATACCGATGAAATAATAAAAATAGATACTAAAACAGGTAACTACGTAGAAAGAGTTAAAGCTTAATTTATTCATTTTGTAAAACACTTTTCATGGAATATAAACAGATACAAGAACTGATAAAAACCATTAATAAATCAAATATCAGTGAACTTAGTATAGAAGAAGGCGACTTTAAAATTGTTATTAAACAAGAATCTACAAGTCAAATTCAGTATGTTGCCGCACCACAGCAACAATATATTCAACAGCAACAACAACCTGTTGTTCAGCAACAAGCTGCTGCGGCAAACACAGTTACAACTGAAAAACAACCTGTTGCGGCAAGCAATAATTACATTACAATAAAATCGCCAATGATAGGTACTTTTTATCGTAGCCCTTCGCCCGATAAACCGTCTTTTGTAAATGTTGGTGATGAAATAAAACAAGGTCAAGTACTTTGTATTGTGGAAGCAATGAAATTATTTAATGAAATAGAGAGTGAAATAAGCGGTCGTATTATTAAAGTAATAGCCGATGATTGCACCCCTATTGAATACGACCAACCTTTATTTTTGGTTGAACCATTGAACTAATTTAACAATTTAGCTTTTTGAACCATTTATAGAAAATGTTTAAAAAAATACTTATTGCCAATCGTGGCGAAATAGCCTTACGTATTATTCGTACTTGCCGTGAAATGGGAATACGTACTGTTGCTGTCTATTCAACTGCTGACAAGGATAGCTTACATGTAAGATTTGCTGATGAGGCTGTTTGCATAGGTAAACCCCAAAGCAGTGATTCTTACCTTAATATACAACATATTATGGCAGCAGCAGAAATTACAAATGCTGATGCTATACACCCGGGATATGGTTTTTTAGCTGAAAATGCGAATTTTGCTGAGATTTGTGCCCAATATCATATTAAATTTATAGGCCCTACACCCGAAATGATACGGGCAATGGGAGATAAAATTACTGCTAAAGATACAATGATAAAAGCAGGTGTGCCGGTTATTCCCGGTTCTGCCGGATTGCTTACAAGTGTTGAAGAAACTAAAAAAATAGCAGCAGAAATTGGTTACCCTGTAATAATAAAAGCTACTGCAGGTGGTGGTGGTAAAGGAATGAGAGTGGTTTGGAATGATGATGAAGTGGAACATGCTTACCATGCAGCCAAAAAAGAAGCTCAGGCATCTTTTAACAATGGTGGTATTTATATCGAAAAATTTGTTGAAGAACCACGCCATATTGAAATACAAGTAGCCGGAGACCAATTTGGTAAGGTTTGCCATTTAAGCGAACGTGATTGCTCGATACAAAGAAGGCATCAAAAATTAGTTGAAGAATCGCCTTCACCGTTTATGACTACCGAATTAAGGCATCAAATGGGTGAAGCTGCAATAAAAGCTGCCTCTGCAATTAATTATGAAAGTGTAGGTACCATTGAATTTTTAGTAGATAAATATCGTAATTTTTATTTCATGGAAATGAACACCCGTATTCAGGTAGAACACGGTGTAACCGAAGAAGTAATAAGTTATGACTTAATAAAAGAACAAATAAAAATTGCAGCAGGCGTACCTATAAGCGGTAGAAATTACGAACCAAAAATACATGCAATAGAGTGCCGCATAAATGCCGAAGACCCTTATAACGACTTTAGACCTTGCCCGGGTAAAATTACCATTTTACATACTCCGGGTGGGCATGGCGTTAGAGTAGATTCTCATATATATGCAGGTTATACCATACCACCCTATTACGATTCTATGATAGCAAAAGTTATTGCCGTAGCACAAACACGCGAAGAAGCAATAAATACAATGGAACGTGCATTAAGCGAATATGTAATAGAAGGTGTAAAAACGACAATTCCTTTCCACTTAC
>CAIWXG010000417.1 GCA_903916555.1 uncultured Bacteroidota bacterium | reverse complement strand
TGTAGAAGTATTTAATGCAGCTGAATATCCATGGCGATTATCCCCAAAATGCCAAATTTTAGATAGAATGCTTGCTGTATCAACTATTGTAGCAGTAAATAATACGGTATCATTTATACTACATCTATATGCGTGTGTTGCGGTTATTGAAACTGCCGGCAAAGTATCCACTAATACCACATGACTTAAAGTATCAACGCAACCTAAAGCATTGCTAACCGTTTCATAAATTCTATAAACCCCCGGTGAATTATAGGTATGAAAACCTGATGGGTAATTACTTGTATCACTTGCAACAGTTGAAAATTTAAAATGCCGATAAGTAGGCCTAGTTGTACCAGTAGTAGGGGTGCTATTATCTAAATAAGTAAATGGTGCACCAACACAAAAAGTATTTGAAATTCCTACTGAAGTTGTAGTATAAAAATTGCCCACAAAATTGCCAACTCTAATATAATTACTTCTTATTAGCCTGCTGGTACATGTACCGGCAGATGCAATAAGAGTATCAGAATAATTACCGGAAGTTGTATAAGTATGGCATGGATTTAGAGCAGTACTTGAAGTACCATCACCAAAATGCCACAAAAAGCTTACTGCAGTAGTAGATGTATTTGTAAAACAAACTGTTTTAGGTGCTCCGCAAGGTGTGGTATCAACAGCATAAAAATTAGCAGTCGGTAAAGAGTCCATGTGTATATAACCTTGTTTAATTAAATTAGTATCGCAACCACAGCCATCGGTTTCAACCAACGATACCGTTAAAGAATCCGGAATGTGTATTAAACGATTATAGGTCATGGAAACTGAAGCTAAGCCTACTGTATGTAGAACGGCAGGAGCCGTACCCGTACCGGTATCAATGCTCCAAGTATAATTGGAAGTACAACCAATGGTAGTATCCGAATTATTTGTAAAAACAATTGTTTGCGGTACACAGCTAATTACCGTATCACTTGCAGTAAAACGAATAACATGCTTGGCTGTTACTGTAATATATTTTGTTATAGAATCTGCATTGCCCAAAGCATCATATACAACTAATTTTACATTATAAACACCTGGAGCAGAGAAACCCCAAGATGGGTTAGCAGCACTGCTAGTAGCACCCACCGTTAAACTATCAAATACCCAATGATAGCTGGAAACGCTACCACCCGTTGTCGCATCTGTAAAAGACACAAAAAAATGACTGGAAGAGGTAACGCAACCGGCAGTTCTGTCTGATGTGAAATTTGGAATTAATGTTGCATAAACATTTGTGGAAAAAGAAAAAAATAATAACAGTACTACGAGTCTAATGTTAATCATATATTTTATTATTATTATTATGCCAAAAATATCAATAAATAGGCTTTGCAGGCTAAAATAATATACGAAATTTTTATTTTATTAATAAATAAAAATGTATAAAATTTAACAAAGAACAAAGTTACAGTTTTTTTAAATAAATTGCTTTGGTTATTTAAAAAATGAAACATATTTTTTATTTTTGTTGTAATAAATTATACATATTATTATATTTATGTATCCTATTCTTAATCTGTTTTTTTAATAGCAATTTACAGAATCTGTGATTAAGGTATAAGTAAATCAATAATACTATTTACTCAAAATTATATGTGTAAGTAATTCTTTAAACTTACTTTTAATATTGTAAGGTTTTATGTATTATTGTGCAATATACTTTTTATTATTCAAGTTTTGTATGAAGATTACATTTTTTAATATTAATTTTCGATTATTATTTTTTGTTTTTGTATCCGTATTTTTCTGTAATTCAATTACA
>CAIWXG010000416.1 GCA_903916555.1 uncultured Bacteroidota bacterium | reverse complement strand
ATGAATAAATGTGATATGTATTAGATATGACATATCGAAAAAGATATGTCATATCACGTCTAAAAAGGTATTTTTTGCCAACATGGATATATGCCAAGATATGACATTAGAATACAAATTATCATGGCACAATGAATTATTTTTATTGCTAAGTTTTCTGCAATTTCATAAATTTGCAATATGCAAGTACAAGTGGACATAGATTTTGGTCAATTGATGAAAATTGTCAACACTTTACCATCAAATCAATTAAAAAAGCTAAAAGCAGAAATTGAAAAGAAAACCGTAGCTAAAGAATCAAATATTGATTTAGAAACACTTCTTCTAAACGGACCTACTGCTACAAAATTACAATTAGAAATAATAGAAAAAAACAGAAAAGCTATCAATCAATGGCGGACAAGATAATAATTGTTGATACCTCTATCCTGATAGACTATTATCGTAAAACCGATAAAGAAAATTCTGTTTGGATAAGGTTAGTCAGGGAGGGGTATAGTTTTGTAATTTCTTCAGTAACCAAGTACGAAATTTATTCAGGCGCTACTCAGATGCAGTTGAATTTTTGGGATAGCGTATTAAAAGTAATTGAAGTTAAATCTTATGATGAAACTGCTGCTGATATTGCGGTAAAGATAAATGCAGAATTAAAGCGAAAAAGAAAACAAATAGATATTGCAGATTTATTTATAGCTGTAACTGCATTGTCTTTGGGTTTCCCGCTTGCTACGCTTAACAGAAAACATTTTGAGCGTATTGACAGTCTAAATATTTTATTTTAATGCACGATGACTACCTGAAATGCCAATGGTTGCTTTAGGCTTGCTTAAAAAAGTGGTGTTAAAAAAACAGCAATCTACACGTATTTGTAACTCGCATGTCCGATAAATGTCCGTAATGTCGGATAAATGTCGTTAAGGATTTTATAAGCCATTCGGAATATTCAGTTGAATAAAATTCAAAATGCTACAAACCCAAAATGCCTGCCCGTACAGGCATTTTGGATCTTTTGAAAAGGGAATATTTACTTTTTATTTTGAAAGACAGAATAGTTTCGTAATCTTATTCTATAACTTTTCTACCGCATTTACTATTCTGGCTACGGTTTCTTGTTTGCCTATCAGTTCTGCAATATTAAAAACACCCGGTCCGTATTTACCACCAACTAGCATAATACGTAATGGCAACATAACATCGCCTTTTTTAATTGCATGTTGCTGCACTAAATTATTAAAAGTGTGTTCTATTTCCAATAAATTCCATTCATGGTCTTTTGTGTTCGAGTATTTATTGGCAAGTGCTATAAAAAAGTCCTTCTTTTGTTCGCTCCACTTTTCATTTATTGTTTTTTCATCTATTGTAATAGGCGCTATAAAGAAAAAACTACTTTGTTCCCAAAAATCAGACAATAAAGTGCATCTTTCTTTTACTAAAGCTATCACTTTTTCAAGTTGTTCGGCTATGGGTTTTATGCCATTTATTTCAAAATAAGGTAATGCAAGTGCCGCCAATGTTGCATTATCGGTATGCTGTATGTATTGGTGATTGAACCATTTGGCTTTTTCAAAATCAAATTTTGCCCCACCTTTATGAACTCTTTCTATAGAGAATTTTTCAATAAGCTCCTCTATTGTAAATAGTTCCTGCCCGGTGCCATCGTTCCAACCCAGCATTGCTAACATATTTACAAAAGCTTGTGGCATAAAACCTATTTCTCTAAAACCTTTTGTTATTTCTCCTGTTTTTATATCTGCCCAATTCATAGCAAAAACAGGAAAACCAAGCCTGTCGCCATCCCGTTTGCTTAGTTTACCATTTCCATCAGGTTTTAAAATTAGAGGTAAATGAGCCCATTGCGGCATATTATCCAACCAACCTAAATATTCCCATAATAATAGATGCACCGGAGCACTTGGCAGCCATTCTTCGCCTCTAAAGGCGTGTGTTATGTTCATTAAATAATCATCTACAACTACCGCCAAATGATACGTAGGCATTCCATCGGCTTTCAATAACACTTTATCATCTACTAAAGAGCAATCAAAAAACACATCTCCCCTTATCATATCCGTGAATTTCAGATGCTTTTGTCCGGGCATCTTTATTCGTATAACATAGGGTGTATTATTTTTCAGTAATTCTGCTACCTCTGCCTCAGGTAATGATAGCGAATTTTTCATTTTATGCCTCAAGCTATGGTCGTACTGTGGGTTTGTATTTTCAGGAGTTTTATAAATAATACGCATCTGCTCCAAATCTTCGGTAGTATCAAATGCATAATAAGCATGCCCTTCGTCTATTAGTTTTTGTGCATATTGGCGATAATTAGCTTTACGCTCACTTTGGCGATAGGGTGCAAACGGCCCACCTTTTTCGGGACTTTCATCGGGTATAAGACCACACCAGTTAAGACAGTCTATTATGTATTGCTCTGCACCTTCTACAAAACGGCTTTGGTCGGTGTCTTCAATTCTTAATACAAAATCGCCCCCATGTTTGCGGGCAAATAAATAATTATATAATACAGTGCGTACGCCGCCTAAATGTAAACCACCGGTAGGGCTTGGTGCAAATCTTACTCTTACTTTCATAAATCAAAATTATAAAATAGACGCTAAAATAAAAGGAACACTTGTAAATATAAGTGTTCCTTTTAGGATTGAAACTATTTAATTACATACTATTTTTAGCACTTCTTATTATTATTAATGGTGATGATGTGCTGCATGAGCATTTTGCAATTTAAAGAACTCAGCTTCTTCAATTACTGTATCTTTAAATTTGAACTGTGTTTCAAGGAAAACAAATATTTTTTGAGACATAATATTTAAGTAAGTCTCTTCAAGCATTTTTTTATCTTTCATTACTTTATCTACATAAGAATCTAACCATGCTTTACTTTCGGCATTACCAATACCAAAATAATTTAATACCTGTGCTTTTACGGTCTCTTCAACTTCTTCTCGGCTTACATTCAGTTTATTTTCAATTATAATTTTATCCGTAATTAGTTGCCAGCGAAGTTGATGCTCGAATGAACCGAATTCATTCTCTACTTCTTCAACTGTTTTTACATTCTCTCCACCTTCCATAAGCCAACGTTTCAAAAAAGGAATAGGTAAAGAGATGTTGGTATTATGAACTAATAGTTCAAAAATTTCATTTTGTAAGCGTTCGTTAGTTATACGATTAAATTCGGCTGTTAATTCTTTCTGTAATTGCTCTCTAAAACTTGTTTCATCAGCAATTTCAGGGTTATTATAAACTTTAGTAAACAATTCTTCGCCCATTTCTAAAGGCTTTACGGAAGCTATATTTACAATTTTAATTTCTATATTTTCGTTCGATTTATCATCAGACATTTTTAAGGTATCAGCTAAAAATGCATCTAATTCCGATTCCGAAGTTACCTCTCCGGGTATAAAAAGTAATGTTTCGCCTTTTGTTTTACCCATTAGAATTTCTTGAATCTTAATAGGTAATTTACTTAGCTCAATTTCTACATCCGCCTCTTCAGGATTATTTTGGTCATCGGTTTCGTGTTCGCTCTCTACTTCGCCTTCTAATTTAGTATTAAGATAAACGTAGTCATCCTTGTCGCTTATAATTTCTTTATATTCTTTTACGCCGTGTTGTATTTTAAGACGTTCAATTTCATTGTCAATCAATTTATCGTCAACAATAATTGTATATCTATTAATAGTTGCAGCACTAATTACAGATGCAATGTCAAATTCAGGCTTCAGCCCTATTTCAAATTCAAATTCTACATCAACGGGTTTATTAATATCTAAAGGCAAAGGCTGGTTACGAGGCAAAACCATTGGACTACCAAAAATGGATAAATTTTCTTTTTTCAAGTACTCTTCCAATAAGTAACTTGCTTTACGGGTAACCTCGTCGTATAAAGTTGATTGACCATACATTTTACGAATCATACCTGTAGGAACCATGCCCTTACGAAAACCCGGAATAGTTGCTTTTTTTGCATATTCTTTAAGCGATTTCTCTACTGAAGGCATATATAGTTCTTTACTAACATTTATTATTAACTTGTCGTGCAAGTTTCCTATATTTTCTCTAATAACTTCTGCCATTTATAAAAACATTTTTTAGTTACAAAAACACCGGTTTCTACACATATTAGGCATGAAACCGGCAAAATCTATTTAAAAGGGTTGCAAAGGTAAGGCTTTTGTATTATTTTTTATGTTTTTTGTAAATGAGTCAATTCCTTATTGCCCAGTTGAATGTAAAATAATATTTGGGCAGTTTATTTTTTGTAATTTATTGATAATGATGTACATGTAAAGATAAAACTGCTCAAAAATTGCTCGTTTCCTATTCATAGTGTGAAGTTTGATTTTGTTACGTAATTGGGTTTGGGTGTAAGGCATTTTATTTATTAGTAGCGATTTAAGGTTTAATTGCACTTTTTTAGGGCTATTTTAGGTTTTTTTGTTGGTGGGCAAGGGTTTTAGGGTGGGTATTTTTTGTGTTATTTTAGTTATAGCAATTAATTTGCAATAAAAGACTGCATGCAACTTTGAGGAAATTGATTAAACAGCAACGAACGCTGGAACATTTTAGCTCGGACGGAAACCCTTCAAACAGTAAAAAACAGGCAAATATCATTCAAATTGCCCTATCAATAGTGATCACCTTTATCTGCTACTACTTTGAGTTGAAACGATAATATGGAAAATAATTCTATTATTATAGTATTGTGAGAACAAATCAATAAAATTCTTTCAATTCTGCCTCTTCACATACCAACGAATATATTTCCTTCTGTTTATTTATTGTATTTAACTCTCTCAGGATGGTATGTTTCTTTATTTCCCCTGTTCTGAAATTATTTTTAAAATACTCTGTTTCCGACTTAAATGACCACAAATGTGCATCACCCATTAATTTGCCGGTTATTTCATTACCATTTACTGAAAAAGTGATTATTCGTTCCATGTGTTAAAATTTAAAAAATAAAAAAACATATAAATATTAATTTTTCAGGGTTAACTAAAAACTTTCTTCAAGTTAATTTAAAGTTACAGTTTTAACTGTAAGACGAAGTTACAACTAAATATTCAATCTAACAATTTTTATTTTTATTAAAATAGGCTCAATTTCGCCTCTATTCACAAATTGATTACTAAATATATTATTTGACTTTCAATTAACATATCTACAAAATGACATTACACAAAAATACCATGCAGTAAAACAAACAATAATATACAAACATATAATAATTGAGGAATTATAAAACATAGCAATAACATATAAAATGAAATAAAATATTTTAAATGTTATTTTGCAATCTACCTAAGAAAAATAGAATTAATATTCTTTTACATACTTTAATAAAGTAGGAAATAAATAATTTGGATTAATAGGCTTATAAATGAAATCGCTTATTCCGATTTTTCTTGACGCCTCTTGCAATTCGGAAGATGTAGAAGCTGTTAAGGCTAAAATAGGTATGTCTTTATTAAATTTTCTTATTTCGGTCGTGGCTGTTAATCCGTCCATTACAGGCATCTGCACATCCATTAAAATAATATCGTAAGTATCTCGTTTGGCTTTTTCTACAGCTATTAAACCATTTTCTGCTACACTTACCTTTGCATTCCAATTGGTTAGCATTTTCTCTGCAAGCATAATATTAAACTCAACATCTTCAACAACCAATATTCTTAAACCTTTTAAATCATTACTACTTTCGTTATAACTGGCAACACTTTTTTTAATTTGATTACATTTGCCAAATTTTAAAGAAAAATAGAACTTAGACCCTTTACCCGGTTCACTTTCTAAATAGATGTCGCTATTTTGCAATTGCAACAATTTACGTATTATTGCTAACCCTAAACCCGACCCTCCATACTCTCTTGTAATATGTGAATGTTCTTGTGTAAAACGTTCAAATATCAAATAGTGCTTATCCCTACTAATTCCTATGCCTGTATCTGTAACAGAAAAGTAAATCTCAATAGTATCATCAGTCAAATTTTTCAAGGAAACCTCAATAACTATTTTACCATTATGAGTAAATTTTATGGCATTAGATAATAGATTATTTAAAACCTGATTTAATCTAGTACTATCCCCAACTACTAATTCCGGAATATCAGAATCAAACATTATTTTTACTGAATTACCTCTCTCTTCTGCCCTAATTTTATTTGCTAATTTAAGGTCATTTACCAATTGTCTAATATCAAAATCTCGTTCTGCAAATATTATTTTACCTTCTTCAATCTTACTAAAATCAAGTACATCATTTATTAAGCTAAGTAAATTACCCGCTGAAATCTGTAAAATTCTAAGATATTCTAATTGATAAGGTTGTGGATTTTCGTGTAATAATAAATGTATATACCCAATAATAGCATTTAATGGTGTTCTTATCTCATGGCTCATTACTGATAAGAAATCTCCTTTTGCCTTTGCTGCATTTTCGGCTGAATTCTTAACTTGTATTAAGTAAAATTCCAATTCTTTTGTTTTTACAATTTGCTCATGTAAAAACCCAATTATATCTATTAAGTCGTCATTAGATTCTTCTAATCCTTCAATTGCTTCTGGGTCTAAATCTCTAATTGCTTCTTTTAATTGAAATATAGACTTATCTCTAATTTCATTCTGAGCTCTAAATTTCTTTACAGCCTCCATATATTCCATTTCACTGATAGCAAAAGCATGGTCTGAAATTTTTTTGTCTTTTTCAAAAGCTTCATAATAATCGCTTATAGATGAGAGAAAAGGAGATAATAAGGCATCTTCAACATAGTTTTGAGGAAGTAGTTTTTTTATTTGCCTTTCTAATATTTTATGGTAATTCATGCTTAATTTAGCTTATATTATGGTAATTCAGCAAAGGTAGTAATTGTCATTGTTTGATTGTGTAATTCACATTCGGTAATTGAATTAAAAGGTGCTATTTCACCGTTAGAATAAAATCCTGAAATTACTGTATCATTTCCAAAAACTTCTTTTGCAATTTCTATTTCTTCAACCGTTCTTGTTTTTAATACTAGTTTTCTACCTATGCAACTTATTAAAATAGCAAGTTCGGGCTTTTTACTTTTAAAATTTTCAATAGATATTGTAGCAGCTGAACATGAGCCCTCAATTATTCTGTCGAAATTTGCTTTCATCAATCTAACCCTACTACCAACAGGCATATTGCCGGCAAATGTCATGCTACTGTCTTTTTCGTTTACAGACAATATGGTACGTACCAAAGTACCACTGGGTTCGACAACTTTAAGTGCAATGGGAAATAGTAAAGCAGATGAGGGCAATTCATTTACATACATGC
This sequence comes from uncultured Bacteroidota bacterium, assembly GCA_903916555.1. Lineage (GTDB taxonomy): Bacteria > Bacteroidota > Bacteroidia > Chitinophagales > Chitinophagaceae > CAIYTT01. The sequence continues at coordinate 10,854 of CAIWXG010000416.1, read as the reverse complement.
CTAAATATGTTTTATATAAATCTAATGCATTTTTATCATCCAGTTCATATAAAACATTTTTTTCGGCTTTTGTAATTGTTCGTTCTTGTCCAAATTCATCCCAACCGCCAACAGAACCATGCCCTACTATTATTTTTTTACCATAGAACCCAATACCAATTACGTTTCCGCTCTTTGGTATCTTATTTAGTCCGGTATAAGAATTAATAAATCTAGCGCCATCACCTGCAAGCCCACCTGTTATAGTTATTTTATTTAAATTATTTTTATTTAAACCGTTTACTAATTCTGTACCATTAATATTAATGCCATCTGCAACTACAAAAACACAGCTAAGCTCATCTGTCATTAATTCGTTCATTAGCAATAAACCGGTTTCATAACTGCTATTATTTATTATTTCATGTTCAATGCATTTAATTTCTGTATTTTCAAACTGTATTGCAGTAGCAACTAATGAATTGTCATAAACATTTTCATCAATAATTTCACCCGATGTAGAGGCTAAAACAATGTGTGCATTAGGATATTGCTGTTTTAAAAAAGCAAAAATTTCCGGTTTCGTAATTAAATCACAGCAACCAAATGTTAATACTAATTGGCATTTTGTAGTATCTATCAAACTCTCTTTTTGGTATTCAGTCCAATTATTATTAATAAATAAATGTTGTTTAATATTCATAATAAATAATATTTAGCCCCTCTTTGCAAAACTAAATATTTTGCAAACAAAACAAAACTATAAAATTAAATTGATAGATGCACATAAAAATTCTTTTTAAAAACTTATTTCAACAATTGATACAAAACAAATTGAAATGCATATACAATCATCTATTTATACCAAAAATAATATTCTCTAAAAAGAAGATCCTGCATCAAGATGGACATGATACACGCCTCCCGTACCTGTTGGGTTTTGATGGCATACAAAATAACATTTTCTGTTTGGTATATCAATCATTTTACCATTTGCAGCATTAGGTCTTATAATTGAGGTATCAAAATTGCATAACTTTTCGAATGCAGAAGCCATACTACCGCCATTAGTCCCTAATGAACCATCATAACCATGAGGGTCGTGGCAGGTGGCACAACCTACATATTTAAAAAAGTGTCCTGAAGAAATATTAGTATGGATATTGGTTACAATAGATAAATTATGACATTGGAAACATAAGGTCCAATGGGTGCTAAGGTCAGAACTTGTCCAACCGGTACCTAACATAGGAAATCTTGTGGTATCATAAGCCGCTTTTAGAATTGCAATATTTGATGACCCGTGCGGTCCTGCCGGAGAACCACTACCATCACTTGCATGGCAATCGGTACAATATATCATGCTTGATACGGTATAAGGGGAAATAAGACTTGTCATAGATGTATTTTGTCCGGCAGCCTCAACCGGATGATAAGATACATTTGTAGTCGCAAAATCCAAACGTCTATTCCCTACCCCTCTATACCTTGTAATATACCTTGTTGTTGCCTGATTATCCGTATGACAGCGAAAACAGATTTCGTATTGATAAGTTACGGTATTTATTGCTGTACCACTTGCATTTATACCTTTTACATCCATACTATTGCCATTTACATACGGTGCGGTTGCGGTAGATGCATTGCTAGCATGTGGATTATGACAGTCAACACATTCCACATGTTTTGTGCTCATTAATGCAGTTTCTGTGGGGTCGTGTACACCTGTATAACCATATACATTGTGTTTATATGTTTTAGTAAATTGTGCTTCAATATTTTTAGTTGCTACATTCCCGTTATGACAATTTAAACAGTTATCCTCTTCGTTTAAATAATTCATTATACGAGCAGCCCCTCCCGCTGTATGTGGCTGATGGCAGTTTTCGCATGCATTATCTGCGACATTAGTATAACTGGTATGCATCCAAGGATTTACACCCGAACCATTCCAAGTTTTTGTAGATGTATTATGGGTACTTGTACTCCAATAATTACGGTCGTGACAGCTAAAACAAAGGGCAGAACCTTGAGTTGTAGTTACGAGAAATTTTGTATTCGTGTTGTCATGGGCATCATGGCAAGATGTACATTGCATTTTTCCATTATTATCTAAAGCTACAGGTGCAATAATTGCCGATGGTGTTTTTAATTGTCCTGCAACTGCCGCCAAAGCAGAATTATAAACAAACGAAATCGGATGGTCATCAGATAAATTGGTAGATAAATTTGTTTTACCTGTAGGCATAGTTGTTATAGAACCAAAACTGATTGTAGAACTTGGATTGACAATACTGCCTAAAGCTATTGTACCGTCATGACATGAAAGGCATAATATGGAAGTACCGTCCGGTTGCCCAACAGATGCATGTAAAGTAGAACTGGCATAAAGAGTATAAGAAGTACCCGGAGCACTCCTATTCCATAATGGTTTTGAAGCAGTAGCATTATGAGGTGTGTGACAAAATTTACATACTTCTGTTTCAGTAGTAGCCTTAACAGTACCAGGACCACTTGATGATAAATTATGTTTTGTATTTACAATTGATTGTGCATTGGCAACTATTGGCAAGCAAACGATTAAAATAACTGTTTTTAAATTCAACATTGTTTTATTTTTTAATCATTAATAAGTTTAAAAATTTGAATACGAGAGTTATAGGTATCTGCGACATAAATATAATTTTTACTATCTATATATATACCGTTAGGCAACCAAAAGCTTTCTTTTTCTCTTCCTTGTTGTCCGAATTTATATAAGAAATTTCCATTTCTATCAAAAATCTGTACTACATGAAATAATGCATCAACAATATAAATATTACCATAAGAATCTAAAGCAATGCCTTTGGGACGTGCAAAAAAACCTGCTGCATCGCCTATTTGCCCGAATGTAGAAATAAACGAACCGTTTTTATTAAATATTTGTACTCTAAAATTCATGGCATCAACAACGTAAGCATCGCCTTTTTTATCAATACAAATAGACGTGGGGAAATTGAAATTCCCAATTTCTTCTCCACGTTCACCAAACGACTTTTTAAAACCACCTTTAGAATCTAAAATTGTTATTTTATTTCCATTAGTTTCCACAACCCAAATTTCATCGTTTATTGCAGAATAAGCGATGCCGGTAGGTTGTTGTAATTTAATCGTATCATTATTAAAAACTTTCAGCTTTTTCTTATCGGCACTTATTAAATATATTTTATTTAAACGCGAGTCGGTGAATAAAATTTCACCTCCCGGTAAGCTACAAACCCCTACTAAAGAAGTAAAATAGTTCTCTTTCTTCTTTATGGCATGAGGAATATACTCATTATTACCTTCTATTTGAAAAATTGTTTTACTACCCTGATCCAAAATAGTTAAATTATTAGGACTGCTTGCTATTAATGACATCGGTCGTAACAAGGAGCGTTCTTTACTTTTACCAATTAAAAATTCAACAACTTTATTTAAAATATAATGTTTAGGTTTACCGGTTTTTATTGCCGGATACTGTGCTACCCACGAAACATAAGCATTAGTGCCAATATTTTTTTTAGCACTTGCTGTGTCTTTTTCCTGTCCTGATGATGCAGAATTAAAACAAAATAACAAGACTAAAATAATAATTGCACTGTGATACAAATTCATGAGTGTAAATTAAGAAAAACCAAGCGAAAATAGCCCATTTCCAATATCAGACAATATATATAATCAACCCCAAAATTATTTACATGTTGGCTTTTGTTTTATGACAGCTATCATAAAACAAAATGACATAAGTCATTCAATAATCATCAGATTCTTACTAATATTGCATCTTGAAATAATAATTTTTAAAAAATAAAAGTATATGTATAAAAGAAGTATAATTTTAATGATTGCAGCATTTGCAACTGTATTTTTTTCTTGCAATTCCGGTAATGATACAAAACCTACAGATGGTAATCTAACCAACATTCATAAAGTAGTTATTAAAGATGTGCTGCAAACAAGTTCTTATACCTACTTGCAAGTTACAGAAAACAATAAAGAGCAATGGTTGGCAGTACCTTCTATGCAGGCAAAAACCGGTGATACTTATTATTATCAGGGTGGTTTGGTGATGAATAAATTTCAAAGTAAAGAGCTTAATAGAACCTTTGAAAGTGTTCTTTTTTTGGAAGGCGTAAGTACAGACCCCAATACGGTAAAAGCATCTAAAACAGCTGCAGATGCACCGGCAATGCCCAAAGCCACCGATACAAGTACCGGTACTGCTAACGGGCCTACTGCTCAATATACCAGAACGGTTACTCCGGTTGAGAAAAAAGAAATAAAAATTGATGCTGCTAAAGGCGGAATAACGATTGGAGAATTATTTGCTAAAAAAGAAAACTACTCAGGTAAAACTGTGAAAATAAAAGGTGAAGTAACAAAATTTACACCTGCTGTAATGAATAAAAATTGGGTTCATATACAAGACGGCACTGAACATGCAGGGAAATTTGATATGGTAATAACAACTGATAAAGAGGTGAATGTAGGCGATAAAGTAACTTTTGAAGGTAAAATAAGCCTAAATAAAGATTTAGGTTACGGTTATTTCTTTGAAGTAATTATGGAAGATGCCCTAATAAAATAATAACAAATTGAAGGCTCACGTTTTTTCGGATAAGTTCGTGAAATATGCTACTACAATGAAAAAAACAATATTTGCACTTTTGGCGATACTTTTTATTCTACCTGCCTTTGCTCAGGATAGCAATAAAGTAGTACTAAAGAATAGTTATTCTAATGCCTACCCTCTTTGTATAGATTTCAACGTGAGAGGTGCATTACTTAACCAGAATCTTACTTTAGTGCCTGATATGGCAAGTCAATATTCAAATATTTCAAATAATACAATTGGAAAAACAAAATTTTCAAACGGTAAATCAATCGGTTTTGATGCTCAATTTGGCTATTTTTTCGATAAAGAACAGCATTATGGTTTTGGTTTGGGGATAATGTATTTAAGACAATACGGAAAATACAAATTATATGATTTTAATTTCATATATCAAACTACCGACAATAACGGCACACCTTACAAACAAGTAATTACTGCAAATACAATTACAGAAAATGTAAAAATTTCTAACTTTAATATTCCTTTGGTTTTTAAATATAAAACTAAATTCAATAAGTATTTCGGTTTTACAGCCGATGCCGGTTTACTATTTAATATGCAATTGAAAAATTCTTATAGCACAAATGCAGTATTCAATAATCAAGCAGTTTACGAAAATTCTACCATTAATAGTTTGGGAATCAAGCCGGACAAATCAACAGGTGATGTTAATTTTGAATATGGAACACCCGGTATTTTGATTCAACCCGCTGTAAGCTATTCTATTAACGAACAATTAGATTTAAACTTTGGCTTACATTATATACATCAAAATTTCAAAAACAATCAAAGTAATAATTATCAATTAGCCGATAACATAGGTACTTATAGTTCAATTCTTAATTCTATTACAAACAGCAGTAATAATATGTATGGATTAAATATTGGACTTAGGTATTTCTTTGGCAAACAGAAAGACAGCGACCATGACGGTATGCCTGATAAAAAGGATAAATGTCCGTTTGATTCCGGTTTAATTGAATTTAATGGTTGCCCCGACCATGACCATGATGGCATACCCGATTGCGAGGACTCTTGCCCACATACACCCGGACTTTTAAAATTTCATGGATGTCCGGATACGGATGGTAATGGTATAATGGATAAGGAAGATGCTTGTCCGTATGAATTTGGTACAATAAAATTACAAGGCTGCCCTGATGCCGATGGTGATGGCATACCTGATAAAGACGATAGTTGCCCACATCAAGCAGGTACAATTTTATTTCATGGATGCCCGGATAGTGATGGTGATGGCTTGCCAGACAATCAGGATATGTGTCCTTTTGTTGCCGGTCCTATGGAAAATTATGGTTGTCCGATAGAAAAAGAGCCGCAAAAGGATATTATAGAAGATATAGATAGAAGTGAAATACAATTTGAATTTGATAAATTTACTATCCGAAAAACATCATATCCTTATTTGGATAGTGTAATAATGGTATTAAATGAGTATCCGGGAGCTAATTTATTTATAGATGGTTATTGCGATACAACCGGTCCGGAATCTGTAAATAATTTAATATCTAAAATAAGGGCACAACAGGTTCAAAAATATATGATAGCACACGGCATAGACCCCAAAAGAATTATTGCTACCGGACATGGATTTTGTTGCCCAATTGGTGATAACCGCACCCGTGCCGGCAGGGCAAGAAATAGACGTGCAAGCATGACCGTAAAAAACAACATTAATGAAATTAGCTTTACATCTAATAAAGAACCAGGCTCATTTACTATAAAACTTACCACTAACCTAAATGAAAATGCGAATGTAGTAATTACAAACACTAAAAATGAAGTGGTAAAAACATTTACAATTACACCCAATAAAACAATTCAATTTATACTTGAGCAACCGGATGGGTTATATTTTTTATCGGCTAATACACCAACTATTAAATACAATGCAAAACTGGTTATTGTAAAATAGCAATATATTATAACTAAAAATTTATATTATTAATTTTCTATATTGTTTTCCGCTTTATTATTTATTTTTTGAATGATAGATAATTAATTTATTTTTGCTTTAATGAAACTAATTGACGAGCATGTAGTACGGCTATCGCATTTACCTGTAGGTAAAAAAGCAGTTATAAAATCTCATGAAGAAAGCGAATTCAGACTTACGCTTATGGAGATGGGATGTATAGAGGGGGAACCTGTTTGGGTAGAAGTGATAGCCCCAATGGGCGACCCAATGGCGTTACATATAGCCGGCTATTATTTAAGTATCCGCAAAACAGAAGCCGATAAAATTTGGGTTACCATACAATAATAAATTTCAATAGGTTAGCTAAACCCTTTTACGAAATTGGTTCTCAAATGTTTTTTTAATTTTAATTTTTAATTTTTGAATTTTAACTATCTTAGCGAAAATATTTGGGTATGAAAAAAATCATTTTTCCTGTTTTATTATTGCTTTGTTGCGGTTTATTTAGTGGTTGCATAAAAAATCTACCTTATGCCACTACCCCTAATCCTTCTATGAATGTTACAATAGGGAACTATACCTTTACAACAACAACTGTATATCCTGCTACTATAAAACAGCAGGTTAAAGATACATCTATTAGTTTAGTTATTACCGGAAATGAAGTTGTAACAAGAGAAAAAATAATATTAACTATCAATAATTACAAAGGTAAATCAGGCGAATACTCTATTGTTATGGGGCAGGCAAGTGCTAACTATATACATGCAACCGGCAATGGTAATGCTTTGGGTGGAAATGTTGTTATTAATAAAATTACTAACGACTCTATTATAGGCTACTTTAATTTCGATACCGTTGACGGGCTTAGTTTGGTTAACGGTACTTTTACAGTACCAACCCCTAATTATGTTGCAAATCCATAAATAAAATAATTATATTAAAATAAAAATAGCACACTTTCTTTTCGTGTGCTATTTTTATTTTCTTTTGTCCCCATAAATACCAAATGATTATTTTGTACGTTTAAATAGTAATACTGCAACATGTATAGGTTTTTATTTTTAATATTATTGATTACAATTCTTATTTGCAATTCATGTACCAAAAATAGTGGTCCAGCAAATGGCAATAGTATTCAACCAAATAATAAATTAGATACATTAGTATTTATGAGTGCTACTGTCAATTCAGGTAATTTCCAAACAGATTCAGCTTTTGGTTACCTACGGAATACTTTAGTTAAAGACAGTACAAATACAAAAAACATCTTAATTAATGCTACTCAAAATAAAACAAGTAGCCTATCTACAATTTCTTTAACTATAAGCAATTATACCGGACCTAATACCTATACCATTAATCCACCAAATGTTTCAGCTTCCTACTATTTTGGTAGCAACAGGCATTATGCTACATCTGGACAAATAATGATTATCAGCGATACTTCTTATGCATTAATTGGTAACTTTAATTTTATTGCAGACAGTATTGCAATTACAAATGGAAAATTTAATGTACTTATGATTTTTTAATTGCATTAAATACTCAACAATACATTGACATTATCTACATGGAAAGCACACACCAATATATTTTCTTTGATACCCATAAAATTCATTACATAACTTATGGCAAAGGCGTTAAAATAATTGTTGCATTCCATGGTTATGGTCAAGATGCAAGCTACTTTTCGCATTTAGAAAACTACACAGAAAATAATTATACAATTTTAGCTATAGACCTACCTTATCACGGTGCAAGTAATTGGGATGAAACCCCATTTACAAAAGCACAATTAGGTAGTATAATAAAACAGATTCTTACACAGTATAATATAAATAAAATTTCACTCTTAGGATATAGCCTTGGCGGTAAAGTTTGTTTTACAATAATAGAGCTAATGCCGGAAGTAATAGAACAAGTTGTATTATTGGCTCCGGCAGAAATGCAATTTAATGTTACTTACTATTTTGCAACCTCTACCTATCTTGGCAATCTTCTTTTTAAATACACTATAAAAAAGCCTCAATATTTAATATTATGGAACAATCTGTTATTGAAAATAAAGCTCATAAATGTATCCAGACATAAATTTTTCAATCACTATCTACAATCAGAAATACTTAGAATAGAATTATATAAAATTTGGATGGCATTGCGGCAAATAGTACCAAGAAGAAAAACATTATATAATAACATAATTAAAAATAAATTACCTATTAACATCTTTATAGGTGCTTTTGATTCTATAATTACCCTAAAAAGTGCATTAAAATTTAAAAAAAGAATAAATACTGCGCAAATTCATATCTTGCAGAAAGGACATAGAATTTTAGATAATTCTACAGCCCGGCAAATAATTGAAACCTTTCAATAAAAATGATACTAGACATAATAATTATTTTATCTTCATTAATTACAATAGCCTATTGTTTACTTATGGTAGCATATACTATTGGATGGTTGAAACAAAAAGAATTTCTATTACCTACAAACTTTGAACCTAAAACATTTATTTCTATTATTATTCCGGCACGTAATGAAGAAGAAAATATTGCTGCTTGTATCAACTCAATCCTGGCTCAAAAATACCCTGTTAGTCTTTTTGAAATACTAATTGTTGACGACCATTCTACTGACAATACTGTTGAAATTGTAGAAAATTTTAATAAAGATAATATTCACTGCTTTTCTCTTGCCAACTACATTAAGGGGGGTGAAACCAGCTCTTACAAAAAAGCTGCTTTAGCTGCCGGTATTTCGGAATGCAAAGGCGAATTGATTATTACTACTGATGCAGATTGCACAGCACCTAATTCTTGGTTATTACATATTGCTGCCTATTACCAAAGCAATAACCCAACAATGATAATAGCCCCTGTAAACTATGCAAGTAATAATAATTTAGTTCAGACATTTCAGGTAATAGATTTTATTACCATGCAGGGTATTACTGCTGCTACTCATGCATTAAAATCGGGCAATATGAGCAATGGGGCGAATCTTGCCTTTACAAAAGCAGCCTTTATGCAAATAGATGGTTATGAGGGTGTTGATAACTTTGCATCGGGAGACGATTATTTACTAATGCTTAAAATGTCTAATTTGCCTGATAGTAAAATTGCATACCTTAAATCTGCCAAAGCAATGGTTGTTACCCAACCACAGCCCGATTGGCATAGTTTCTTGCAACAAAGAATAAGATGGGCATCAAAATCGGGTAAATATGATGATAAAAAACTAAATGCTATTTTAATTTTAGTATATGTTTTCAACCTGATGTTTGCTTTATTATTTATTTCAGGTATCTGGTGCAATCAATTACTGGTAACGGCAGTAACTTTATTAATTATTAAAATATTAGCAGAACTATTATTATTAATTCCGGTTGCCAGCTTTTTTAAGAAAGAATGGTTATTAGGTTATTTCCCTTTTTTGCAACCACTACATATTTTATATATAATTGTAGCCGGCTTTTTGGGCTATGCAGGTAATTATGAGTGGAAAGGCAGAAAAATAATAAGACAAAAAAATTTAGCCCAACAATAGAAAGACAGTAGGTAATTTACCCAATACCAAAGTCTCTTTTTTCCATTCTGCTATTGTTTTTGTTTTAATAAATTCTAATGGCGAGCTAATATTTTGTGCAATACATAACCGGGTAGTATTACAGCAGCTTTTTAGTATTTCAGTATATAATTTATCGTTTCTATAAGGTGTTTCTATAAATATTTGGGTTTGGGCATCTTTGATAGACCTTAATTCAATGTCTTTTATTGATTTGGATACTACAGGGTCTTTTACAGGTATATAGCCTACAAAACAAAAGCTTTGTCCATTTAAACCCGATGCCATAAGTGCCAAAATAATTGAATTTGGGCCCACCAATGGCACTACCCTCACTCCACTTTTATGTGCTATTGCAACCAAATTCGCACCCGGGTCTGCAATACCCGGACAACCGGCTTCGCTCATTATACCAACATTATAGCCTTTCTTAAGCCATTGTTGCAACAGATTAATATCTGCACCATTATGCTTATCTATTTCAGAAAAATGTAAATTATCTATAATGATAGAAGGATGCATAGATTTTAAAAACCTGCGTGCAGTCCGCAAATCCTCAACAAAAAAGTAATTTACTTTTAATAACACATCCGCAATTGCTACCGATAATGTATTGTTTTCGCCTTCGCAAATAGGTATAGGTATTAAATAAACTGCATTAGTAGTTGTCATTATGCCCAAAGGTATTAATTAAAAACAAGAGCAGAATATGTAAATAATATTCTTGTTT
>CAIWXG010000415.1 GCA_903916555.1 uncultured Bacteroidota bacterium | reverse complement strand
TTTTTTTAAGGCATTTTTCTCTAAGTAAATATCAAAAATAGCCTACTTTTTGTCCATTACACCTACTTTTATCTGTTTTGGCAAAAAAAAATTGCCCAATTGAGCAATTTTTTTATTGACATTTTTACATATAAATTATTTGCAATTATTGAGTTATGCAAAATAAAAAATAAATTTTCCCTTTTCAAAATCCCTACTGGATGATATTATTATAGAAAGTATTGATTTCAATAACACAAAACCCTGAATGGATGATATTATTTTATAATGCATTGGCAAATAATAGCACCCCTTCAGGGTTTTGTGGCATTTTATATGATATTTACTACAATAATATCATCCCTTCGGGATTAATTTTATGGAGTCTGAATAGTTACAATTATTTGAATTCACTATCTGCAATACCTTTATTTACTTCTACTGTTTGCACAGTAGCAGTCATTGTAGGGCCGCCACCTGCTTGTGTAACAGAGTAAGGGAGTTTGTAGCCGTTAGTACCCGGTACTTCTCGGTAATCTTTATAGTCTGTAGTAGATGTAACACTGCCTTGCGGGCTATCTTGTGTTTGTATTTTACGTACTAATAAACCGGATTTTGCATCATAATATTCCGTTGACTTACTGTTTTTTGCATTCACAGCTTCAATAACGTAAGTGTCGTTACCGTCAATAGCTTCCATACCTTTTAGGGTACGTTTAATACTATATTTTTCAGGATGTAAATCACCGGCAGGGTCGGAAGAAGATTTATATTCTGCAATTTCATCGTCTTTCATATCCATGTGTTGGCCACTTGCAGCAGTATATCCTTTAGTACCATCAAAAACAATTGTTTGGGCATTCATATTTTTCCCATTCATGCTTACATCGTAAAGGGCTTTAAATTTACCTGGCGCTTTTTTCATTTCTGTAATAGTAAGTGCCATACCTTGCATTGTAGTAGTGCTAATAGTTTTTATGTCATTAATACTATTATACGCTTTCTCACCACCCATTGCTGCTATATATTTTTTATAAACATCATCGGCAGTTAAATTACTTGGTGCTGCTTTTTTGTCTGAAATAACTAAAGGCTTACCTGCATAATCATAAAAATCTATTTTGCCATCGGCAGAAAAATGAGCTAATTTTCCGGCTACGTCATCTTTGCTACCGGCTACAACAATATTAGCATTATCGGGACGAATATATTTACGAGACATTTCCATCACATCATCAGGAGTTACCATGCTTAAATTTTTAAGAAAATTCTTATAAAAATCTTTAGGCATGTGATATCTTTCAATATTAATAGCATATTGAGCAATACGTTTAGGGTCTTCCATACCAATTGCAAAATTGCCTGATAGGTAAGAAATACAATTTTGTAAACCGGTATCTGTAACTTTTTCGGTTTGCATTTGTTTCATCTCATCTAATATAGCACCAATAGAGCTATCTGAAACAATATTGCGGCATTTTACAGTTGCAGAAAAACTACCACCTAAATCATCTTCACGTAGGCTGGAATAAGCGCCATAGGTCCAAGCGTGTTTTTCGCGAAGGTCAAGAAACAAACGACCTTGAGATCCACCGCCTAAAACTGTATTAGCTACTCTTGCTTTAATAACATCTGCCGTACCCGGTTTTAAATCAATAGGGTAGGTAACACTCACTACGCTTTGCACTGCTGCTGTTCTTGGTGCAAAGGCTACTTTTGTAAGTTTGGTAGTACCAAGCGAAGGAATAGTATAATTTGTAGTAGGAACATCTTTCTTTTCCCATTTGCCGAAATATTTTTCTATAAGTGGTTTTACTTCTGCCATCGTTACATCGCCTACTATTGCCATATATGCAACATTTGGTTTAAAATAAGTAGCGTAGTAGTTTACACATTTCTCTAATGTAATTTTATTAATTGTTTCTTCAATAGGTATTTCGCCATAAGGGTGGTTAGTGCCATAATTAACAACGGCACTCACGTTTCTTACCATTGCATCGGGGTCATTTTTTTCAGTTTCTATACCTGAAAGTGCCTTTTTCTTAGTATTATCTAATTCTTTTTGTTCTATTTTAGTATTAATAGCAATATCGCTCATCAGGTCAAATATCTTTTCCATGTACTTTTTCATACCGCTACCATTCATACCTTCGCTCGATATATTTATTTTTGCCCCTATATTGTCTATTTCCTCATTTAATTTGTCTTTTGTCCTTGTTTTTGTTCCCGACAGTAAAAGCTCAGACATCATGTTTCTGTAGCCGGCATATTCACCTTCTAATGCCGGTTTTATATCTAACTGTATATTGCAGGAAACTACAGGTAGTTTATGATTTTCTACAATAAAAACCTTTAACCCATTGGGAAGCGTAAAGCTTTGTGGTTCCCCCATTACAATTTCCGGTGCTATACCGGGTTTAGGCTTTATGCTACGGTCTAGCTTTTGTGCAAAAACACTTGTAGCTATTGTGAAAGATATTAATGTAATAATTATTTTTTTCATTTTATAATATTTTACTCTTTTAAATAATATTATTATTTGTATAATTAGTTAGTATAAGTTATTATTTCTTTTTAGCTTCTTCGCCTATTAACAATGTGCCATATACTTTATTGCGCCAAGTAAAAGTTGTTTCACCGGCTTTTCTTGCAGTTGCAAAGGCATCATTAAAAGACATTTTATCATTAACGGAATTGTTTTCAGGAGCAACAGCAGCGGGTTTTTCTGTTTTCTTTACAGCAGCAGTTTCCTTTTTAGGTTCTGCTTTTGTTAAAGGTTTTGCATCGTGTTTTACATTGCATCCATCTGCTTCGGTAGTACCTTTAGGTAAATAATAAACAACTAATCTGTTTTCTTTAGTCAAGTATTTATTTGCAACACGTTTTATGTCGTCTTTAGTTACTTTTTTATAATTATCCAGTTCTGTATTTATTAAATCGGCATTGCGATGATAGGTATAGTAAGTAGCTAAATTTGTTGCTACGCCAATATCTTTTTGGTTTTGATTTATAAAATCACTTTCTGCCTGATTTTGCAATTTGCTGTATTCTTCGTCTGTAATACCCGATTTTTTTACTTTTTCTATTTCATCAAGCATTGCTTTTTCAAGTTCATTTGGTTTTATACCCATATTTGCAATTCCTAACATAATTGCAAGTCCCGGGTCTTCGTTATTTAAGTCAAAAGCGGCTACTTGTGCAGCTTTTTGTTGTTTATCGGCTATTTCCTTTTCAAAACGCGAGCTTTTGCCTTGCGATAATAATTGAGCCATTAACTGTACTGCATAATAATCGGCAGAACCATTTTTAGGTATATGGTATGCTAAAATTATTGCAGGTAATTGCACATTATCTTCAAAGTCAACACGTACTTCTGCTTTTTGTTCAGGCTCTGTAACATTAGGGCGTGGTATTAATTTTGTACCTTTAGGTATATCACCATAATATTTATTTATTAGGTCTTTAGTTTGTTGCTCATTTATATCGCCTGAAATTACTAAAACGGCATTTTCAGGAACATAAAATGTTTTATAAAAATTCATGAATTCGGCTAAAGTAGCTTTATCAATGTATTGTTCTTTACCTATTGGTGTCCATTTATAAGGATAAGTAGTGTATGCATTTTTATATACCACATTAAAAATTTGGCCGTAAGGTCTGTTATCATAGCTTTGTTTTTTCTCTTCTTTTACTACTTTGCGTTGTGTTTCAACACCAATCGTATCTATTTTAGCATGTAACATTCTTTCCGACTCCATCCATAAACCTAATTCTAACTGATTAGATGGAAGAACTTCGTAATAAAAGGTACGGTCTTGCGATGTATTTGCATTTAATTGTCCACCGGCAGATTGTATGAATTTCATATATTCGCCTCTTTTAATGTTATCGCTTCCTTCAAAAAGTAAATGTTCAAAGAAATGGGCGAAACCGGTTCTTTCTGGGTCTTCGTTTTTAGAACCTACATGATACATTACAGATACTGCAACTATGGGTGTTGAGTGGTCTTCTTGAAGAATAACATGCAAACCATTGGGCAAGCTATACTCCGTAAAATTGATTTTGGCAACTACTTGGGTTGAATTTACAAATAGTAATGGAATGCATAATAGCATTGCAAAAAAAGCGTATCGCTTCATAAAAATATTTTTTTTTGCAAAAGTAATCTAATATGGTTTATTCAACTAAGTATTTGTAAATTTCTCTTTGCATATACTAATCAATTTTAAACTGCATTTGTTATATTTTATTTGTGAATGTATCTACCAAAAAATAGGTAAATCAAAAAAAAATGTGAAAATTAATTTCTTAGCATAAATTTAATGTTTAAATTTACTGATTATTTTATTTAAAATTATAAACCTTTAATAGAGAAGGATATGAGAAATTTATTGCTACTTGTTTTGTTGGCTATTACACCTAGTGTTTTTGCACAAGATTATTGTAAACAAATAAAAAAAGAAATGCCGGACCCTACTTCTTTTAGTTATTATGCACCTTATGATACTGTTGGTGTTCCTTTTGTAAAAATTTCAAGAAAATATAGTAACGACCCCGAAAATGGTTTTGATGTATTTGCAATGTCATTCCAGTTTGTATCAAACTTGGGTGCATTTTATGATAAAAACCCGAGTGGACAAGGAGAAAATGACAGCAAAAAATTTGTAGTTGAGTTTGATGACAAAACTAAGTTTGAAGAAGAGTCTGTAATATCTTACGATTTGATGAATGATGAGCAATGGGTTGTTAGAACTGTTTTTTTATCTATGGAGGGTGAAAACTTAAAGACATTTTCTACAAAGAAAATGAGTAAGCTTACATTAGCCGGTGTAGAAAAGAAAATTACTGCCGACACCGCCACTGCCTACCAAAAATACATTGAATGCCTGAAAGAGGTAAAAAAATAAGATTAGAACCTAATGCCCTCTTTTTTGCCAAATAAATAGTAAACAGTAAGTCTGATAACAGCATCTGTACCTTTTGCATCTGTACCTTTTGAATTCAAAAAATAGCTGTTTGCAGGTAAAGCACATTCATATGTATTTAACCACAAATTAGGCATTACATGCACGTTGGGCAATGGAGTATAGTCTAGCCCGAATGTAATAAACTGCTCTTTTGTAGTAGGGTCGTATTGAGAGGTAAGTGGGGCATAAGAAATAATTCGTTTATCGCCTGTAATATCGCCAATTTTATGGCTTGGGTCAAAATTGTCGTAACGAGCAAAAAAGCCTAATTTATCTTTATATATTCTGCCTCTTGCATAAGCTGAAACGGCTGTTGCAATTGTAGTACGGTAATAAGTTTTAGTAGCACTGTTTTCTTGCACATCACCCATAAAGGTGTTCATAAAAGCTTCTACGCCAATTGTAAATTTAGGTACTGTATAAGCAACAAAAAGTTTGGTCATGTTTCTATCGTGATGAAAGGCACCCGTTTTGCCATCTTCAACTGCTGTCCAGTCTATTTTCTGATAATCTTGATATAAGTCTATTATTAATTTTTTATCCATAAATTTTGCCCATATATCACCGTAAAACCACATAAAGACATAATTAGAAGGTTTTGCTCCAGTACCATTTCCTACCATTATGTTATAACCATAGTTAGCATCTTCATCAAAATGACCTTGTAACGTAACACCTTGGTCGAAAGAAGGAGTGCGGCGGATGTCTGATACGGTACGTTCAATAGAACGATAACCCCAAACTGCTTCTGAAAGTAGTGGGAATGCAGGTGTTGCCACTTGCCCGAATACTAAATCAGAGCCTTTAAATATATTCTTCCATCTAATGTTAGCTAATTTTAAATAGGGAGCAAATTTATTATCGCTAAGCATATCACCGGGAGCAACTAAATTACCAGAGCCCTGAGAAATATCATCTTCGGCAGCAAACAAAATTTCAGCCGAAAATTTAGCACTCAAATCATAGTTATAGCCTAAATAAACACGCCTCATTTGAAACATTCTTGAGTTTTCGGGTAGCTTACTATATTGGTTACCACCTCTGCCCGGGCTACCCAAATTGTTACCTACGGTATCTGCTTTAGCTTTATAGTCCACATCGCCAAATACATAACCCCATAAATTACCTTTTGGTTTAAATTCGGTTGTACTGTCGGTTGTAGATTGCGCATAACTATTTAAACTACTGAATGTAATAAATATAAATAATAATATAAGTGAACTTTTCTTATTGTACATTAGGTCTTAATATAAATTAAGAGACAAAGGAACTAACACAAATTGACAAAGTGATTATTTTAGTATTATTTTTGCGTTAATGAATTTTGGAGGGGGGGATTGTGATTTTATTTTACATTATTATAAATGGTTTATTTGTTTGTTATATAGAACAAACATTTATCTTTATATTATTGTGGCTTCTTTGTATATAGTACCCTTTGAGCTGATTTTATGCCTAGAATAGTATCAGGTAAATATTTATTATATTTTTTAATAGTTTCATGTTGTTTTTTGTAAAACTTTAAAATGTTTAAAGCTCTCTTTCTAATAGATCCTAAAAGTCGCAAGTTTTTAATAAAAAAGCCCATAAGATGTTGATTATTAACAAATTATAGGCTTTTAAGATACACCAAAAAGGTGTATCTTGTTAGGGGAATCTGAACTCCATAACATGCACAAAATTACACATTCTGACAAGAATATCACCACATTGGGTGGATTAAATTTTATTTATAAGGCAATTAATGACAAATGTCTTGACCAATACATTGATGAAAGATTAGGCTCAAGGGCAGCAAATGCCAAATATTCGTATGCCGATATAGTTTTATCTTTATTTGGTAATTCCATATCAGAAGGCAGCTATGTTGCTGATATTGAACACTTTAAAGAAAATTATAAGGAGCAATTTTTTCAAAATATACCGTCACCTGATACTGTTGAATATGCTTGCCAACAATTGAAAACACCTACCACCATTGAAACAACAGATAAAGGTGTTATACATTGGTTTAATTATTCTAATAAAATGAACGAAACACTTGTAGGGTTAGCTGTTAAAACAGGTATACTTAAAACAGGTAATAACGGATATACTCTTGACTTTGACAATGTGGTAATAGAACATGACAAGCAAGATGCGATGACA
>CAIWXG010000414.1 GCA_903916555.1 uncultured Bacteroidota bacterium | reverse complement strand
GTTTCATCCATCTTTTTTTGTAGATTTTCTTCTCTATTTTTCTCATTAAGTATCAACTCCATTTTGCTGTTTATCAAATCTAATAATTTACCCAACTCAGTTACAGACAGCCCTGAAGCATTGCCCGATACTTTTCTGTTTTCTTGCAACACGCTAATTTGCTCTGCAAGCACACTAATTTTTATAGCTACTTGTTGTTTTTGCAACACAACCGTTTCTATACTGTCTTTTAATGCTTTTGCTTTATGCGATAAATTATCATTTAATAGATAATTATTCTGAAACGTAGCCGACTCTACAATAACCCCATCTGACGCATTTACAGACAGGCTTTGATTATTTATGTTACCTGCAACGTTTGTAAACGTAATTTCATTCTCGCCTTTCGTTATGCCCACTTTAGCCGTACTTACAATTTGTGCCCCGCTAAGAAACACTGTAGCTTCTTCTACTGTTAGTTTTTGAGTATTTTGGGCAATACTTATTGTACTGCAAAATAGCACTAATAGAATACTTAAATGCACTATTTTTGAATGAATCATATTGAGTATTTTATACGTGAGTAAATATTATTTTGAAGATATATTTCTAATTTGTTTACTTTTCAATTTAATAATATCATAATTCGTGCCAACATTTAGAGCTGTTATATAATTTTTCTTTAAAATCTTGTACTTTATACGTTTTATCTATTTTTGGGGTTGAGCATTTTATATTTAAGAAGAAATTTTTTATAAGAATGACGATAAACATTTCAGATTGACCTTGTAACTGCAAACTATTTTCTTAATTTTACCCACAAATTTTAAACAATGGAATATCCAAGCAATTTACGTTACACCAAAGACCACGAATGGATTAAAACAGAAGGCAATATAGCTACTGTAGGTATTACTGATTTCGCACAGCACGAATTAGGGGATATCGTATTTGTTGACATAGACACTAAAGGCAAGCCACTAAGTGCTAATGATATTTTTGGAACAGTAGAGGCTGTTAAAACAGTATCAGACCTTTATTTGCCTGTTAGCGGCACTATTATTGAAGTTAATGCCCAACTTGAAGGTAGCCCAGAAAGCGTAAATCAAGACCCTTATGGTAATGGCTGGATGATTAAAATGGAAATAGACAATCCGGCTGAATTGGATAGTCTTTTAGATGCGGCAGCATATACTCAACTTATTGGTGCATAAATTTACTTTGCGGATTTTTACTCCGGATTCACCTTACAAAAAACAAGCAAGGTTCGTAGCCGTTCTATGGACCTTGCTTATACTAATAGGTTGTTTTGCACCTGCCAAAACTATACCAGAAGTAAAATTGCCACTTATAGACAAATGGGTACATTTGGTTATGTTTGGTGGTTTTACATTTTTGTGGCTTGCAGCCCGCCCATTAAAGAGTGCGGCTTGGCTTGTAACTATCTTTTTTATTGCAGTTGCATTAGGTGCAACTATAGAAATTTTGCAAGGTATCCTTACTTTTTTGCATAGAGCTATGGAATTTATGGATGCTGTTGCCGATAGTATTGGTGGTCTATTAGGCATTTTTGTTTTCAGCATCTTTGCCTACTTTGCCGAAAAAAGAAAATAAACTGTTACACTGTAAAGGTAACTATTCAGGCTTCCTAAAATTAATCCCGACTGTACGGGCAGCCATCGGGATTAAAATTGTAAGAAAATTCTAGAAATACAACTTTTAATGCGTTTGCCTTGTGTTTTGTTATTACAAAGATACAAAATTTAATTATAACAACAAATAGCGGTTGGATTGGATTACTAAATGTTAAAGGCACTTGATTCTCGGCTAATTAAGCCGGTGTCGTTAGCAAATATTTTCAAAATAGCAAACACTGATGAGAGGGGAATAAAGAATATTGAGCAAAAACGGGCGTTGCAAACGCTATAAAAAACATCCTCGAAACATTCGAGGACAAGTGAGAGAACAGCAGCTAAGACGATTTTTTTTCAATACACATTTTCCAGTACCTTTGACAAAAGCATTTTATGATATACATAGCTATAGACAACAGCTCTACTACGGCAAAAAAGATGGTGCAATTAATAGAAGAAATGCCATTTGCAACTATTTACCGCGATTTCAACACCACAACAAAAAAGGCTTTTAAAGAAATAGAAGAAGGTAGGACGATAAAAGCAGAAAATGCTACAGAGCTATTAAAAAATTTAAAAAAATAGTATGTATTCTATACTTGCATCAAAGCAATTTGGTAAAGATTACAAAAAATGCATAAAGAAGCATCTGTCAATAGAATTGCTTGATAATGTTGTACTTTCAATTAGTGAAAATATTCCATTAGCTAAAAAATTTAAAGTCCATAAATTGGAAGGAGAATATAAAAATTGCTGGGAATGCCATCTTCAGCCGGATTGGCTTTTAATATGGAAAAAAGATGATGAAGAAAAATCTATTCAATTGATAAGAACCGGTTCGCATTCGGACCTATTTACTTAAGTTAATTCCATGTTCTGTCTCGTTTTGGAGTTTCGTACCACCAAAGCAACAATTAGCATTATTGAAATGTATGGCAAAGAGCTTGCATACATATCAATAAAAGATACTAAAGAGCCTATTATACAAATGAACCTACACAATATAGCAAGTGGTTCTTATTTGCTTAAGGTAATTACAGAGGGCAATACCTATAGGCAAATATTAGTTATTAGGTAAGTATTTAATGGTCTTTATAGATAAGAAGGATACTTTTATTAGGTATCTTTTTTCTAATCTAACATTTTTTCTAATTCATCTTGTTTAATCATAATAAATACTTTTTTGCCATCGGTACTCATTTCCGGTTGGCTGCAGGCAAAGAGTTCGTCTATTAATGCTTGCTGCTCTTCGGGTTGGTATAGGTTAGACGAATACCGGGTAACACGGCGTGCTATATTTACCAATATTTTATCGGTTCTTTGGCTAAATGCATCGGTAGATTCGTGCTTTAAATTTTCTAATATCTCATTGATGATGTTATTTTCTTCTCCGGCAGGCATATCCATTGGTACACCCTGTATTACATACGTATTTTTTCCTAAAGAAGAAATTTCAAATCCTATACGAGAAAGATCTGCTAATATATCGCTTAACAAAAGAGCATCCGTGGGTGCTAATTCAAAAGAAGTGGGAAATAGTAATTGCTGCGAGGGTACATTTTTATTTTGGTATCTGCGTACTAGTCGTTCGTAATAAATGCGTTCTTGTGCTCGTTTTATATGTATCAGCATCATACCCGATTTTACGGTTGTAGCCAACATTGTGCCATGTATCATTAGCATGTTACCTGCCGTTGAGCTAAAGGAATTATCATCGGTATTAATAAGTGAAGGCTGTGAATTACTAACAGGTAAGTGTTGGGTATCGGCATCTGCCATTGAAGCAGGAATAGGAGATTTTGCTATTTCATAGAGTGTTTTCCATTGTTTTAAACTGTCTTTTCGTTCAATAATATGTGCCTGATTTTTGTCTGAAAACACATTAAACAAATAGCCATTTTGAGTATTTACTCTATCTGTATTAGTTTGTGGTAGCTGCACTGAAGTTAAGTGTTGTATTTCAGGGTTTAATGTAAAATCGAGCGAAGGTGCTATATTATTTCGTGCTAATGCATG
Source organism: uncultured Bacteroidota bacterium (assembly GCA_903916555.1). Lineage (GTDB taxonomy): Bacteria > Bacteroidota > Bacteroidia > Chitinophagales > Chitinophagaceae > CAIYTT01. The sequence goes on along the minus strand of CAIWXG010000414.1, from coordinate 3,123 downwards.
CCTTACTGTTGCTAATAAAAAGCTATACATCATTCGTTCGTCTTCAAATTTTACCTCTTGCTTAGTAGGGTGCACATTTACATCTACGTGTTTTGGGTCCACATCAAAAAACAGCACATAAAAAGGAAAAGCTGCTTTATCAATTAAACCATCGAACGCGGTAGATATGGCATGGTTAAGGTAGGTATTGCGTATAAACCGTCCGTTAACAAAGAAAAATTGCATACCCCGTGTGCGTATTGCGGCTTCGGGCTTACCTATGAACCCTGAAATATTCAGCAAATCGGTTTTCTCTTCTACAGGCACTAATTTTTTATCGTAATGATTGCCTAATAAAGCTATAATTCTTGTTTTTAAGCTACCGGCATCCAAATGAAAATGTTCTGTACCGTTATGCCACAATCTAAAAGCTATTTCGGGGTAGGCAAGGGCAATACGGGTAAATTCATCTTGTATATTTCTTAATTCTGTACCCGGGCTTTTTAAAAACTTGCGGCGTGCAGGCACGTTATAAAAAAGGTTTTTAACCATTATATTCGTGCCGGCATTTGTTACACAAGCTTCTTGCAGTTTTACCTCTGTGCCTTCTATAACAATTCTTGTGCCTATATCACTATTTTTCTGACGTGTTTTTAATTCTACCTGTGTTACTGCTGCAATAGATGCTAAAGCCTCGCCCCTAAAACCCATAGTGCGTATAGAAAACAAGTCTTCTACTTTGCTTATTTTAGATGTAGCATGCCGTTCAAAGCTCATTCTGGCATCGGTAGCACTCATACCTTTCCCATTATCAATAACCTGAATTAAATCGCTTCCGTAATTTTTTATAACTAATTGAATTTCGGTAGCCCCTGCATCAATAGCATTTTCCATCAATTCTTTTACTGCCGAGGCCGGTCTCTGGATAACCTCTCCTGCGGCTATCTGATTAGAAATGTGGTTAGATAATAATTGAATTATATCTGCCAAAAAATTTATTTTTTATAACCCAAAGGTAGTAAAGTATCATTTACTAAAAAAGAGAACAGTGTGGTGTCGTTAGGTGAATAGTGAATTGGTTGTAAACAGCTACTACTAATGTCTGTATTTGCGTTTTACTCTGTATGCATTTATTAAATCGGTTTCGCAACCACATTTCTTGCGTCTGAAAATAAAGCACCCTTCACCAAAAGTACTTATAAATAAACCGGACAATATTACGTAAGTAATAAACTTAGTGTTGCTTTTTCTTTTCATAAAAATTTACTTTTGTAAAAATAGTAGATAATTGGGAAGTAACAAACAAAAGCGAATTTTAATTGCTCCGCTTGATTGGGGAATGGGTCATACTACTCGCTGCATACCCCTAATTAATTTATTATTGAAACTGGGCCATATACCTGTATTTGCCGGAAATGAATGGCAAAGAACTTATATAAAAGAAACTTTTGTAAAAATAGATACTGTCTTTCTTGAAGGTTATAATATTACCTATCCTAATAGTATCAACCCTAGTAAGTTTTTTATTATACCTATTATACCTTCCATTTTAAAAACAATAAGTAATGAAAAGAAATGGTTAGATGAAAACTTTGATAAATTAAAAATCGATGGTATTATATCTGATAACCGGTATGGTATGCATCATTCTAAAATACCTTCTGTAATACTTACACATCAATTACAAATACAAACAGATTGTGGTAATAGAACTGATTTGCTTTTTCAGAAACTTCATTATAAATTAATAAATAAATTTAATTGTGTATGGGTTGTGGACAGTGAAACAGAAAATAATCTAGCCGGTAATCTTTCTCATACCTATAATATGCCACTTAATTATAATTATATTGGTTTGTTAAGTAGGTTTGCAGATAAAGGAAAGGATGAACAAAATACCCATGCACCTATATTAATTTTATTATCGGGGCCAGAACCGCAAAGAACAAAATTGTCTGCTAAAATATGGGAGCAATTACAAAATTATAAAGGTGATGTCGTTTTTGTAGAAGGTGCCGATACTATTAAACAACCTATATATTTACCTCCTAACATAAAGTATTATAAGTGGCTAACTCACGAGCAGCTTTATCCTTTAATAAAGACAGCAAATATAGTAATATGTCGTAGTGGGTATTCTACACTAATGGATTTGGTAGCATTAAATAAAAAAGCGATATTAATACCTACACCCGGGCAAACCGAGCAAGTATATTTAGCACACAGTCTAAAAGAAAAAGGGATTTACTATTCGATGAATCAAATTGATTTTAATTTAATAGAAGCTTTACAGAATGCACAGCAATTTCCGTTTAGAAAAATGAACTTAGAAGATTCTTTTAGTATTTATAAAAAAGTGCTTATAGACTGGGTTGAACAATTGTAACGTAACAATTAGAGGTTTTTTTTAATCCCGAAAGGATGGCATTATTATAGAAAAGTTTAATTTCAAAAACACAAACCCAGAAAGCCTGCCCGTACAAGCGGGGGTAAAATTATTTTATTATGTATTGGCAAATAATATCACCTCTTCGAGGTTCGTGGAATTATATATGATATTTACTATAATAATATCATTCCTTCGGGATTTTAGGTGGAAAATTACCTATTTATTTAACATAACTGAATAATTACAATTGTTACTTGATATTTTATCAAGTATTCGTATATCTAATAGTAGCTTTAAAAATTAAACAGAACAATTTTACTTACATTTGCTGTCTAAATAAATTATTTCATTAAAATAATGGCAAAGCAAACCGAGAAAAAATGTTCTTTTTGTGATAGTCCTGAAAGTGCAGTAAACATTATGTTTACAGGTATGAAGGGGAATATTTGTGACAGTTGTATAGATAAAGCACATTCTTTATTATTAGAAGCATCGGGAGATAAAGTAATTAAGAACGAATTTACTCCTCAAAATCATAAACACCATAAACCACGCGAGATAAAAGCATTTTTAGACCAATATGTTATTGGGCAAGATGATGCTAAGAAAACCCTGTCTGTGGCTATATACAATCATTATAAAAGATTGTTTATGCCCAAAGAAGACGATGTGGAGATTGAAAAATCTAATATTATAATGGTTGGTGAAACCGGTACAGGCAAAACTTTATTAGCGAAAACAATTGCTCGTTTGCT
>CAIWXG010000413.1 GCA_903916555.1 uncultured Bacteroidota bacterium | reverse complement strand
TGTCAACCAGAATCAGGATTATCAGCAAAATGTGTCAACCAAAACCAGGACGAGACAAAATTGGCAAATGATATTATTAATAGTATTAGGGAAATAGTTGGTGATTATTTTAGTAAATCAAAAAACAAATCAGACAAGACTAAATTAATTAAAAATAATTTAGTAAAATACATAACTTCAAACTTTGAAGTTAAACCTGAATATAAAATTTATGTAAATGGTTTGGACGCTTCTATTTATGAAAATAATAGAATAAGAAATGCCGAATTAAATTTTGATTTACTTTGGTGTGAGGAAGGTAATAATATAAACCAATATGCGATATTAAATACACCCCTGGCAGTTGAATGTGAATGGAGTGTGAAGCGAAAAAGAGATAGAGATACTTTTTATGGAAAAATACCATTTAGCGGTATTAAATTTGATTTTCAAAAACTTTTACTTTGTAATGCTGAATTACGATTAATGATATTTAATATTCAAAATGTTGATTTAGAAGTTTTATACGAATATTTTGAAACCACAATTAAGAACTACAAAAATCTTGAAAATAGAGCACAGTTTGTGTTTATTGCTTTTAATAATAAAGAAAAAACTTTTTATTTTACAGAAATAATTAAATAATTAATAAAAGTCGCAGATTTCTAAACTGGATAGTCGCTCAAATGGGGCCTCAATAGAAACACCATTCAAAGTTTTTATAGCACGAAATACTGAAATTCAAATTACAATAGAAAATAATTATTTAACTTGTTCCAAAACGATTTAAATTTTGAAATCATTTATATTCTTTAATAATTTGATCAATATCATTATCATTATCTGTAATATTATTTTGGTCTCCTTTATTGTATATAGAAAATAAAAGCACTTTAGAATCTTCAACCTTTACAAAAGTCATAATCCTTGCACCACCAGATTTGCCCTTTCCTTTAGAATTGATAGATAAACGAATTTTGTATATATTATTGCCGAGAGGGGTACCTAATGTTGGATTTAATTCCAGTTCATTAATTAAATTAGCTAATTCTGATTTTAATGAAGCATATTTTTTAATGAGTTTTTTTGCCTCTTTTTTAAAATTGGGTGATAGTTCAATGTTATAACTCATTTAAAAAATCTTTTGCAGATGTAGTTTTCAATTTACCTAATTTAAACAATTTTGCTTCTTCCAAACCTTGCTTTATGTTGTTTAATATTTCTTCTTTAATTGTTTCGTTATTTTCTAATGCAGCTAACTCCTTATTGTTCTTTTTAAGTTCATTCCAATCGTTATAAGGAATAAATACACCTGCATTGTTGCCTTTACTATCTTGAATTACTTGAATTCTCATAACAAGTTTTGTTTGTTTTTTTATTGTACTATATAAAGGTAGGTATTAAAATATATTTGACTACAATTTATAACAATATTGGTTAAGTTCAGCTTGTATTTTTTTTTCTTACTTTTCTTTAATTCTTTAATTTCCACTCAATGTTCCAAGACACTATCCTATTTTGCAGCTTGGTTATATAGCTATAATATTCAATAAACTGTTTTATGTTTACTATATATTGGTATCATTTGTTCAGCCATTTACATCATAATAACCGGCAATACGAAAAAAGAAATTAAGGCGGATATTATATAGAATTGCAAAGTTACCATTTAGTTTAGATAATGATTTATTGTTGTAAAATAAATTACCTTTGTTTTATTACAATAGTTACTTGAAAGAATAATATTTTATATTTAAAATTAGCTTTATGGGAATTACAATGCAGTCTTTAAAAGTTAAAGAATATCGTAGAGCAACAAAATTTGAAGATGTGTTATTTATGGTGGATAGTGGTGCGGTATATAGTTTAGTTCCTTCTGAAATTCTATTTAAATTAGGTATAGAGCCTCATAGAGAAGTGGTTTTTGCTTTAGCAGACGGTAGTACAATATCCCGGAAAGTAGGTGATGCCTATTTTGAATTGAATGGTGAAGGTGCTGCTGCACCCGTAATATTTGGAGAAAAAAACGATGAACCGCTTCTTGGTGCTACTACTCTGGAGGCTATAGGCTTAGTTCTAAACCCATTTACACGCACTTTGCACCCCATGAGAATGCTATTGGGGTAATCTTATATTGTATATATTAACTATATTAAATTACTAATCCATTTGACAACTTTATGGTTTGTCAAATGGATTAGTAATTTAATATATTATTATTATTATTATTTTACTTCAATATTGTCATTTTTACAACATCATATTGAAAACTGTTGTTGCCTAATTGTATAGTTACGATAGAACCATTTGGTAATTCCTCAGGTATATTTACATTAATAGAGTTTGCTCCAATTGTTGCCGCAACATTTTGTTTGTAAATAATTCTACCTAATAAATCTGAAATACTTAATTCCATTTGGCAATTTGTTGCACTAATGAAATCATATTTAAAACTACCAGTATTAGGGTTAGGGAATACTACCGCTTTAGCAATTTGTAAAGCTTTGTCGGCTATCATAATGCCGGTAGTCGTATTTGTTTTGCTGCAACTATTACTAACCGTATAAGTTATGGTAACCATACCTGTTTTTAAACCGGTTACTTTAGCTGTTGCATCTACAACAGCTAAGGTAGTGTCGCTACTGCTCCAAGTACCATTCTTATCTCCATTTGTATTTATTAATTTTGAAGACGAACCTGTTATTAATTCAGTAACACCTGTTATTGTACCCGGATTAGGTAATGCAGTTACATTCACATTAATAGTAGTAGAAGCTTTTGATATGCCATCATTCATTAATATTGTAAACTCATCGGTACCGAAAAATCCTACTTTAGGAGTATAAGTTAAACCTGTAGGTGTTACAGTTCCTTCTCTTGAAGCGACACTTGCATTAAAACCGTCTAATGTGCCATTTAATGGTGTTTCAGTAATTGTCCATGTAATGTTTTTGCCTGCAACATTGTCGGGTACTGCTAATAATGAATTGATAGAAACTGCATTATCATTTTCGCATACTGTTAAATCTTGTGTAGTTCCGCTAACAAAGCTTCTTGGTCTGAAGGCTGTAGTACCTAAGTTTCTAACAACATTATTACCGTAATCAGATATATATACATTACCTGTACCATCTATAGCCAAACCACTTGGTAAATACATTTTTGCTGCTGTTGCCGCTGCACCGTCTCCATCATAACCACGTTGATTAGTGCCTGCAAATGTAGAAATGTTACCACTGGCATCTACTTTACGAACTGCATTATTTTGCCAATCGCAGATATACATATTATCACAACCGTCTAATGTTATTTGCCAAGGAACCCAAAGTGAAGCTGAAGTAGCCGGACCGCCATCACCTGCATAAGTACCTGCACCATTGCCTGCATAAGTACTAATGATACCCGATGCATTTACTTTACGTATTCTGTGATTCCAAGAATCAGATATATAAACATTACCATTACAATCGGCAGCAACGCTATTTGGCGACCATAATTTAGCCGATGTAGCAGCAATACCATCTCCATTATAACCACCTGCAAATGTGCCTGCAAAATTCTTAATAATACCCGAAGAATTTATTTTACGAACAGATTGACTACCCCAATCAGCAATGTAAATATTACCACTGCAATCTAAAGCTACCGAAACAGGATAATCTAATGAAGCAGCAGTTGCTTGTCCGCCATTACCATCGCTGTGTCCTTGCCAGCCACCATGGAAACCATTACCGGCAATAGTATGAATTATACCTGATGTATTTATTTTACGGATTCTTTCATTGAATTTATCAGCGATATAAATATTTCCTGAACCATCAATTGTAATACCTGCCGGACCGTTTAATTGAGCGGTAGAAGCTGCAATACCATCACCATTATAACCTGCAACACCTGTACCTGCAAATGTTGTCATTATACCTGTTGCCGCGTCAACTTTACGGACTGCATTGTTATAATAATCAGCTATGTAAATATTTCCGTTTGCATCTGTAGCTACACCCCAAGGATTACCCATTGTTGCAGCATTGGCAGCACCACCATCACCGGTATATCCATTTACATGGCTACCTGCTACAGTTGTAATGTTACTGGCAGTAGAGCAATCGCCAACAGTAATAGTAGCTAATGCGCGTTTTGTACCGCAACTATTGGTAACAGACCATGTAATAATTGTTTCGCCATCACCTACACCGCTTACATTACCACCGGCATCAATGCTTGCTATTGTACTGTTACAACTGCTCCAAGTACCTACACCTACTACTGTACCTACAATACTTAAAGTTATAGCACCCCCTCTTGATAAGGCTGTAACACCTGTAATAGTACCTGTAACAGGTTGTGGAGTAACAGTAATTGTTTGCGACACACTATTAGAACCGCAACCATTTGCTATTGTATAATGTATGTCAACTGTGCCGTTTAAAACACCTGTAACTCTGCCGGTTGTGCCAACTGTTGCATAAGTAACATCTGTACTAGCCCATGTACCACCTGCAACAGCATCAGTAAACGTATGGTTAGTACCTACACAAATATTATTAAAACTAGAGCCGTTAATTGCTCCCGGTATAGCAGGTAGTGGGTTAATGGTAATATCACTTGTTGTATATACAGTACCGCAAGTATTGGTTACAGTATAAGAAATGGTAGCATTGCCTGCTGTAATACCTGTTACAGTACCGTCTGTACCAACGCTTGCATTTGTATTACTACTGCTCCAAGTACCTCCGGCTGAAATATCTGAAAGTAAAATAGTTGCATTACCAGCACATACGCTCGTAACACCTAATACCGTACCGGAATTTGGTAGTGGGTTAATGGTAATATCACTTGTAGCATATACAGTTCCGCAAGTGTTGGTTACAGTATATGTAATAGTTGCATTACCAGCAGTAACACCTGTTACGGTGCCAACAAAATCAACTGTTGCATTTGTATTACTACTACTCCACGTACCACCTGCAACAAGATCAGAAAGTAAAATGGTAGCATTACCAGCACATACGCTTGTAGCTCCTAATATTGTACCAGCATGGGGTAAAGTGTTTATGGTAATATCTAAGGTTGTAAAGGCAGATGTGCAGTTATTGGTAACTGTATAAGTAATTGTTGCTGTACCAAAGCTTACCCCTGTTACAGTACCATCTGTACCTACTGTTGCATTTGTATTACTACTGCTCCATGTTCCACCGCTTACAATATCGGAAAGTAAAATTGGTGTACCGCCAACACAAACATTTGTTGCACCTAATATTGTACCTGCATCCGGTATATTATCAACAGTAAGATTCATTGTGCCTGTAAAAACACCACATGTATTAGCTTCTTTAAATGTAATAATATCAGTACCTACACTAACACCGTTTGTGTTACCAAAAGAATCTATAGTAAGATGACCACCAGTACTACTAAAATATTGATAATCAAATAGATTTTGTCCGGAATAACTTGGATAACCTGTACCACCTGAACCACCATAATAAGCGTAATCGATAGGGTAATAAATATAAGACCCTGAGCTACCTGTTATGCCTGTTGTTGCAGTTAAAGTTGTTGGTGTACCTAAACACATATCATTAGGTAAATAAGTTATAGATGAATACATAGCAGTATAATTCATTATATCAATGTATGCTGGTGTAAAATCTATACGAATTCCCTTAGATACTGTATTGGAACAACCATTATTAACAGTATAAAATAACGTGTCTATACCTGTATTAATAATTGTACCTGAACCAATTGCAGGGTCTGTAACCGTTAAACATGTGCCTAAACTACTCCAAATACCACCGGTAACACTTGAAGTATAGGTAGGAACAGTACCACCATCACCACAGAATTTTGCTGCACCGGATATTGTACCTGCATCAGGCAATGCATTTATTGTAATTGTAGAAGTTGCAATATCAGTTCCTATTGTATATAGGATATCACATGTACCTGCAATTGCTCCTGTTACTGTACCATCAGTACCTACTGTTGCATTTGTATTGCTGCTACTCCATGTTCCTCCAGCGGTTGCATCAGAAAGAATAATTGCGCTACCCACACAAACCTGATTGCTACCAAGTATTTGTGCATTTGATTCAAATGAACAAAATAGAGTAGTAAACAAACTAATGATAATAAATATTTTTCTCATAAAATTAAGTTTAATAATTCGATAAATACAAGTACCTCGTAAATCTATAAAATATTTTTTATAATTTATTTACATTAACATATATTATTTAGTTTTCTGTGAATTTTTTTTGTAAAGGTTATTAACATAGCATATTTCTTGTATTTTATGTAGGAATTTGAAATAGTGAATTATTATGTAATATCCTTATGTGCTTTTGGATTTTACCCCCTTAGTCTAAAAAAAACAGTATCTTTACTCCCTAATTTTTTCTGAAGGTTTTCCAAAATTATGATATTTAATTCATTACAATTTCTTGTTTTTTTTATGATAATAACTATAAGTTATTATCTAATAAAAAATCAAAAAAATCGTATTTGGTTACTCTTATTAAGTAGTTGCTACTTTTATATGGTCTTTGTGCCTACTTATATTCTTATATTAGGCTTTACAATTATTATAGATTATTTTGCAGGTATCTTAATTGCAGGTTCTACAGCTAAAAATCGTAAAAGATGGTTAATTGTAAGTATTATAGCAAATGTTGGTATCTTGGTTTTTTATAAATATTTCAATTTTTTATTAAGTTCAATAGAGCCACTTTTCTTATATTTAATACCACATTATAAATTACCTTATTTAAATATTTTATTGCCTATTGGTTTGTCTTTTCATACATTTCAGGCAATGAGCTATACCATAGAAGTTTATAGAGGCAAGCAAGCACCTGAAAAAAACTTTACTATTTATGCATTATATGTAATGTATTATCCGCAATTAGTAGCAGGCCCTATTGAGCGTCCTCAAAATATGATTCATCAGTTTCATGAATATAAAAAATATAATTGGGATAATATAAAAGAAGGACTTGCCAGAATGGCCTGGGGCTTTTTTAAAAAAGTAGTTATTGCAGACCGTATTTCTATGATTGTTGATTATGCATTTTATAATCAACCTATACTTTCATCATGGTCGCTATTTGTATCAGCCTTGTTCTATTCATTTCAGATTTATTGCGATTTTTCCGGTTACTCGGATATTGCTATCGGTGCATCTAAAGTTATGGGTATTAATTTAATGGAAAACTTTAATGAACCCTATAAGTCTTTAAATATCACTGAATTTTGGACAAGGTGGCATATTTCGCTATCTACATGGTTTAGAGATTATGTATATATACCGCTTGGTGGTAACAGATTAGGAGAAAAAAGAAGGAAATTAAATGTTTTCATTGTTTTTTTATTAAGTGGCTTATGGCATGGTGCCAACTGGACTTTTGTAATTTGGGGGGCTTTACATGGCATTTTAGTTACATTATTTCCGGGTAGAAAGAAAAAAACATACACTAATAATAGTATTTTGAAAATACTATTATTAGTTATAAATTTTATATTAGTTACATTCTGTTGGGTCTTTTTTAGAGCTAACAGTATTCAATCGGCTTTAAATTATTTAGCAGGAATATTTAATTTTAATAAGGGGCAAACGAAATTCGGACTTAATTTTGCGGAGATTCTCGTATCAATATTGTTTATTACGATTATGATTTTTAGAGAAAATAAAATAAAAAGTTTCTTAATTACGAATGATAAGAAATTTGGTTTGTACCTTTTAACTTTAATTTTTATATGTTACTTTTTTGGCGTATTTGGTGAAAATCAATTTATATATTTTCAATTTTGATTGTATGAAAAAAATAATTGCTTATATATGTGTATTTTTAGGCTTATTGGCAATGTTCATTTCACAAGAATCTATAACAAACAGGATTTGGCAATGGAATAATATCCATGTAAATAGTAATGCATTTTTTGGGAAACACAGCTATGAGGGTGGCGGATTATCAGGTATGGCTTATCTTGATGATGTGAAATTATTTAATGATACTAAAAACTTTACTTTTAAAAAACCAATAGATAATAATATAAAAAATATAGATTTGTACTTATTTGGCGATAGTTTTACAGAAGATATACCTGATAGTGCATTTTGTAATACCGATTATTTTACTTATAATAATTATACAAAAACACTAAATTATGATTTAGATAAAACGAAGATTAATATTTTAATTATTGAAGTATCAGAAAGATTGATTTTTGAACGATATAATAATTATATTATATTTGAACGGCTAAAAAAAGATTCATTATCAATTACACCTAAACTAAAGAAAAAGTACGAAGTAAATACAACTCTTCAAATTCGGAATACCGTTAAAAATCCCTATTCCCAAATGATGAATAAAAATTTAGAATATATTCTATTTGATTATAATTTTATAAATTGGGTAAAGAGATTAAAAGCAGATATGAATTATTATTTATTTAATAGAGCAACCGGTTCTGCTGTAATATCTAATAATAAACAATTTTTATTTTATAAGCCAACAATTGACCCACAAAGCACTAATTGTATTTATAGACAAATAAGCAATAAAGAAGTAAATGGCATAGTAACCGTGCTCAACGAAATATATAGCCATTATTTAAATGAGGGTTTTAGTGAGGTTTATTTTTCAATTATTCCAGACCCTGCTGCAATTTTACAACCCGAAAATTATAATAATTTAGTGCCGCAAATATATAATAATAAGTTATTAAAGATGCCCGTTTTAGATGTGTATTCTTTATTTTTTAAACAGGATAATCCACAGATTTTGTTTAGGCATGGTGATACACACTGGAACAATAATGGGATGCAAATATGGTTGCAATTAGTAAATGATGAGTTAAGGAAGATTAGCTCATCAAAGAAGTAGATAGGTCTATAAATTGCTAAATATTTTTCAAATATTTAATAATTGTTTTTGCTCTGGAATCTAAAGAATGTTCTAATAATGCTCTCTGATACCCGGCATTTTGAATTTTAGTCCTTAATTCCGGATTGTTTAAATAATAGGTAATTTTATTTACTAAATCTTCTGAATCTTCAAAAAACACGACTTCTTCATCTTCTTTAAAATACTGTATAGATTCAATATTTTTTTCATGGAGCATAAAACCGGATGCACCGGGTATATGAAATGTTCTTGATGTAATTAAATCACCTGATGAAGCACCTGAAACTTTTTCGGACAGGATACCTAGATTTATTTTAGAACATTGAATGGCTAAGGCATATAAATCACCTAGTACTGAATTACCTTGTATTGAGCTGATAATATTTTCAGAATTTGCTCTATTCCACAAGTCTCCCCATATTTTAAGATTAATTTGAGGTAACTTTTCTTTTAATAAAGAAAGAATTTTTTCTTTTTTAGGAGACCACGCACCAATAAAAGATACATCGCAACCAAAAATAGAAAGAGTTTTTTCATCTATTGCCAGTTTTCTATGCATTTCCGGGTCAAAGCCATGTGGAATGAAAATACTATTCTTTACACCAAATTTTTGTGATAAGTCATCTATTCCGAATGTTTTTGTAGTAAATATTATATCATATAAAGGGATAGAAGCAGGAATGTTTTTACCATGAAAAGTTAAACTGACGTCAGGATAAAACAAGGCTAATTTACATTTGTTTTTTTTAGCAAATTCTAATGTTTCAGATTGTACAAATGCTCCTTTATATATAAAAAGAATATCAGGTTTTGATAATTGTATTTTTTTTCTTATAGTAGTATTAAATTCTTTTTCTTGTAAGGGTCTTATAGTTTTTTCGAAAATTTTTAATACTGTACTTTTAGATTGTAAACTTACATAGTAAAATTCATCAATTGTTTCTATAATACAACCTTGTCTGCTTAATGCCCTAAAAAGACCACCTGCATTACTTCCCCTCCAAAGTGGCCCAATTGATAATATATTCATAAAAATCTCTTTATGACCCAAAATGTTGAATATACAGATAATATGGTAATATAAATTTGTAAATCACCCGGAAAACTTGAAAAAAACAAATAACCACCAAACATAACCCCTGTTAAATTATACTCTGATTCATAAAATGCGGTAGTATTCCATATTAATGCCATAAATCCACCTACTAAAAGACAACCAATAGTAACTCCCCACCAACCGAAATCTAGATAGAGTTCTCCCGGAACCGTCATATTAATAGAGTTATTAGATTTATCATCTACGATATAACCTGCTCCAATTTCTACTGCAAACCATGCTCCTAATTGTACTTCCGGTTTATCAGGCCATAAAAATCGCGGTATTAATGCTGCAACTAAATTTCCGGAAACAGATCCATTATAAAAACCATTTCGTTGTACTAATTTATATACATTAGATAATTGTGAAATATTTGCTGATCTTTCAATGAATGTACCTTTTTTTTCTTCTGCCTCATTATTTCCTTCATTAATAAAACTTGAAGTAAATACATCTGAAAAGTTAGATCTATAGTCACCCAATTTTCCAAAAAATTGAATAAATATAAATATAACTACTATAAATGGTATTGCTCTGTAAGTAAAAATATATTTTATGTCTCCTTTACCTACAAAATAGCCCAAAAACATAATTACAAATGGGCCAATTAAAGCAACTCTTAAATAAGAAAAAAGTACGGCTGCTAATACTTGAAAAAATAATAAAATAAATGCATATGTTCTGTATTTTACACTTTCTAATTTACTCCATAATCTTGAAAAAAACATAATACCCATTATACCAACTAAATTTATTAAGCTTCCAATAGAGCCTAATGAACTGAAATTTAAATTAATAAATAATGCCTGTGTTGATAAAAATAACATGACATAAAATAAATAATCTAAATGCTTTTCATCCGTAATTAATACATCTATTTTTGGTAAAAAACTCCAAGAAAATAACTCAAATCCTATAAAAGTAAATGTTGACCCAATACACCATAGATTAATCCCGTCTGCAATAAATTCAGGTATAATATACGAATTCGTAATGTTACTTGTAGTACCAATCAAACCAATTACTACAATATTTGAAACCGCAGCTAATATTACATTTATATACATCATTACATTTACTGAAAGTAGTTGTTTGTCTTTTTTATATGAATTATATAAACCAATTCCGGAATGCGCCAATAACATATATGATAATGTTACAGGAGAAACAACTGTATGCAAAATTAAATATAAAAATAAAAATAATATATGTATTAGCATTCGTATGCTTTATTGAAAATTAATAAAATAGAAGTGGTTTAGTAGAAAAATTTTACTTATGATAAATAAATAAAACGTGTTACTACAATATACAATTTGGCAAATTTAGCAGCATTTTTTTAAAAAATAGACAAATTATAAATATTGTATTTTTGATTTTTTAAAACCTAAATAAATACTTTAATAACTTTTACTTATTTTATAAGAAAATAAAATATTTTTTTGTAGAATAGGATACTAAATATTATATTTTAAATTTGTAATT
>CAIWXG010000412.1 GCA_903916555.1 uncultured Bacteroidota bacterium | reverse complement strand
TATATATATATATATTGGTTTGCATAGGTATTGATATAGAATTAATTAATAAATTCCCAAAAACAAACAATTTTTGGGAAGAAGAGTTTTATATAAGTAATTTTACAAAACAGGAAATAGGTTATTGTATTAAGCAAAATAACCCTATACAAAGTTTTGCAGGACTTTTTTGTGCAAAAGAGGCTATATTTAAAGCAGGGTATAGTAAAGAAAATTTAAATTTTATTGATATTGATATTAGACATAATGATTTTGGAAAGCCTTTTTTTGAAGAATATTCTCTTTCAATTTCCCATACAGATGAGACGGCTGTTGCTGTTGCCATTGCTATTTGAAAATAAAAAAGATTCGTTGTCTATCAACACTATATGGCTTATATAAAAAGCAAATAAGAATAACATAATATAAATGGATTTATACAATAATATTGTTGAAAAAATAATTTTACCAGTAGGAGATAAAGTTCTTGGTACTTCTTTTATTAAAGGATTAAAACATTGGCGTAGTTTACAATATAAAGACGCCGATTCGTTGCAAAAGTTACAAAAGAAGGCATTAGAAGATTTACTCACATATTCTACTACTAATATTAATTATTATAAAAAAATAAATGTAAGTAGATGCTCAAACCCCTATGAATGGATTAAACAATTTCCTTTGTTAACTAAGAAAAGGATAAAAGATAATTTATCTGAAATGCTTATAAAACCGGAAATTGAAAATTTAGTTAAAGAGGCAAGCAGTGGATCGTCTGGCATTCAAAGTACTGTTTATATGTCTAAGAAAGAAGCGTCATATTCGCAAGGTTTGCAAATATTAGCATGGGAATGGGGGGGATATCATTTAGGAGACAGCGTTTTGCAATTAGGAATGTCAATAGAAAGAACACATGTAAAACGTATAAAAGATCTAATACTTAATACTACTTATACAAATGCATATAAAATAGATGAAAAAATAGTAGTAGATGTATTGAAAAAGCAAAGAACGAATGGTTTTTTTTGTGGATATGCTTCAGGATTATATACTTATGCAAAAATTGCAGAAGAGAAGGGATTAAATGATATAAAATTTAAGTCTGTTATTTCTTTCGGAGACAAAATGTTTCCGCATTATCGTAAAAAAATTGAGCAAGTTTTTAATACAAGAGTATATGATAATTATGGCTGTACAGAAGGTATAATCATATCAGCAGAATGCGAACACGGTAATCAACATATAATTACTCCGCATGTTTATCTTGAACTATTAGATGGAAACGGAAATGAAGTTGCGCCAGGTGAGCAAGGTTATGTTGTTGTTACAAGACTAGATGCTTATACAATGCCATTAATTAGATACTATTTAGGCGATTTAGCTATTAAAAGTAAAAATGACAAAGAATGCCTCTGTGGCCGCAAATTGCCAATGCTGGATATGATAATTGGTAGAGATACAGATATAATAATCACTCCAAATGGGAAAAGATTAATTGTACATTTTTTTACAGGAATATGCGAACATATTAGTGAAATTAAACAATTTAGGGTTATTCAGCACCGCATAGATGATATTGAAATTGAAGTAATTCCAGATAGTGGTTTTAGTAATACTATTTTAGATGCATTAAAAAACAAATTATTTGAGAGAGCAACTGAAATTTTTCCTTTAAGATTTACTATTGTTGATATAATACCTGCAACCGCATCAGGAAAGCCGCAAATAATTTTGTCGAAATTGCCCAAAGAAATAATTTAAGTATAATAAATAAATAATATATTAATTATGGAATACATTATGTGTAATGCTACACAAACCGAACTACCCAAAATAGCTGCAATCCACAGAAGAGCATTTCCTAATTCTTTGGCTACTGCAATGGGACAAACTTATGTAGAAAAAATGTTAGAATGGTTTTTGTCAACAAATAAAACATATTTATATTATACAAGAAATGAAGATGGCGAAATTGTAGGATATACAGGTGCAATGCTTAAAGACGGGGTACTTCCTACAGGTTCTGCATCCGGCATGTTGCAATATAGTTTTAATAATGCTATAATAGCTTTTATAAAACGACCATGGTTAGTTTTTCATAAAGAGATGAAAAATAAATACAAATTGATGATAAGTAACATATTGCGAAAATTTTTTAAAATAGGTAATGTTATTACTCCTGAGTCTTTTAAAAGTTCCAATGAAAATATTCCGGTTTTAGCACTTGTTGTAATGGGAACAAATCCGGAATTATTTAGCAAAGGCGTTGGCTCTGCAATGTTGCAAGAATCAGATAAACTGGCAAAAAGATTGAATGTAAATAAATTAGAGCTAACAGTATTAATCGACAATGAAAGAGCTATTAAAGCCGATGAAAGAAACGGGTGGAAGCGCGGCGCAATACATGGAAAGGGAATGACAATGTATAAATATGTTTAATATAGTATTGCTATTCGTGAAATGCATAGTATGTTTTTTATTTGTTTTATTTTTAAATAGTTAGTTTTTATACATAAATATTATCTTTGTAAAGAAAATATTTAAATTGATTTGTATTGTTGATATAAAATTTTTAAATTTACAAAAGTCAGACTTATTATTTTGCTTAAAAAACATGTATTTAAGCAAAATAATAAGCTAAAAAATATTCATAAATATGAAGATATCATTTTCGCCACCATACATAGATGACGATATTACCGAGCAGGTTGTAGAAACACTACGTAGTGGTTGGATAACATCAGGCCCTAAAGTAAGAGATTTAGAAAAATTATGTGCTGAATATGTAAATGTAGAAAAAGCCATTTGTGTAAATTCATGGACATCCGGTGCTGCTTTGGTGCTTAAGTGGTTAGGTATCGGCCCCGGTGATGAAGTAATTATACCTGCTTATACTTATTCTGCTACAGCCTTGGCTGTTATACATACAGGTGCTACTGTAATTATGGCAGATATTTTAGATGATTTTACCATCAATTACGAAGAAATAAAGAAAAAAATTACAACTGCAACGAAAGCAGTTATTGCTGTTGATATAGCAGGATATCCCTGCGATTATGCAAAAATTAGAGAAGTATTAGATTCTGAAAAAGTAAAAGCCGGTTTTTCTCCTAAAAATGATATTCAATATAGTTTTGGAAGACCTATATTAATATCAGATGCAGCACATTCTTTAGGTGCTACCTATGAATCCAAATCTGCCGCACTAGCATCCGACATAACAATATTTTCTTTGCATGCTGTAAAAAATGTTACTACTGCTGAGGGTGGCGTTATTTGTTTGAATTTACCAATTCCATTTGATAATGCTGCTATATATAATTGGATGAAATTGAATTCTTTAAATGGGCAGACTAAAGATGCATTTGCAAAATCCCAAATAGGAAGTTGGCGTTATGACATTGTTTCCCCAGGTTTAAAAATTAATATGCCCGATTTATGTGCAGCATTAGGATTGGCCCAATTGAGAAAGTATGCAAATGTTTTATTGCCAGAAAGGGAACGTGTTTGTTACGTTTATTATGATTTTTTTAAACAAAAAGATTGGGCAGTTTTGCCACCTGTAAATACAGAAAATAGAAAATCGTCATTTCACCTTTTTCCATTAAGAATTAATAATATTACAGAAGAACAACGTGATAAGATAATACAAATTACAGCTGAAGCCGGAGTAAGTACAAATGTGCATTTTATACCATTACCTATGTTAACTTTATTTAAGAACATGGGTTTTAAAATACAAGACTATCCTGCTGCTTATGAGAATTATGCACATGAAATATCGTTGCCAATATATCCACAACTTACAAACGAAGAGTGTTTATATGTTGCACAACAAATTGAAAAAGCATATAATGAGGTTATTTAAATGATTAGATTGTTTGATATTTTATTTTCCTTTTTGGGCTTAATACTATTAAGCCCAATTTTAATTATTATTGCTATCTGGGTTAAATTGAGTTCTAAAGGTCCTTTTTTTTATAAACAAACAAGAATTGGAAAAAAGGGTATTCCTTTTTCAATGATAAAATTCCGTTCAATGTTTGTTGATGCAGATAAGAAGGGGCTATTATTAACGGTTGGTGGTAGAGACCCAAGAATTACAAATGTTGGTTATATTTTGAGGAAATATAAATTAGACGAACTACCACAATTATGGAATGTATTAATAGGAAATATGAGTATTGTGGGGCCAAGACCAGAAGTAAAGAAATATGTTGATTTATACACAGAAGAACAGAAAATTGTATTGTCAATAAAACCGGGAATTACTGATTTGGCATCCGTAACATATCAAGACGAAAATACATTATTAGAAAAACAAAAAGACCCGGAACGGTATTATATAAATACAATTTTACCTAATAAAATACGTCTAAATAAAATTTACATACAAAAAATTTCAATTAAACTTTATTTTCAAATTATTTTCCTTACGATTAAAAGGGTATTTAAAAAATAAATATTATTTAAATTATTTAATATATTGTAAAGATTTTATCGGTTTTCAAAAATGTATAATGAAATATAAATACTCCTTCCTTTTTTTTCTTTCCTCTTTTTTCTTCACAGTTTATGCCGTTGGTCAAACAACTTATTTGCCTTTAGAATCTGAAGATAATTATTTACTTGATAGACTTGAAACACGTTCCGGTAGATTGTCTGATACGCTTTGTTTAACGGCAAAGGCAGAATCTAGGAGTAGAGCAATACAATTTATTAATCAAAAAAAGAACGATACGCTTTTTAAACTTAACCATGTTGAGAAATATAATATACAACAGCTAATTTCTGAAAATGGAGAATGGGCAGGAGATACAGACGCGGCAATAAATTCTAAACATTCTTTATTTAATACTTTTTATAAAAAACAATATGATTTCTTCCATTTAAATACAAAAGAGTTATTTCTTGTTTTAAACCCCGTAATAAATTTAACTGAAACGCATGAAAGCAGCCAGCAAAAAAATGCTTTGATAAAAAACCCGATGTTATTTAATTCTCATTATTTTGAAGTGAGAGGGAGAATAATGTCTAAAATTGGTTTTTATACCTTAATTACTGATAATCAAGAGGCTCTACCATCTTATATTGCTAATGCATCAACGGGTAGGCGTAGTATTCCGGGCTTAGATTACTATACATATGTAAATAGTTTAGCTAATAGAGTAGATTATTTTCATGCATCAGGATATTTTGATTTCGCATTAATAAAAAATAAAATTAATGTAACCTTTGGAAATGGTAAAAATTTTATTGGGGATGGTATTCGCAGTTTGTTTTTAAGTGATGCATCTGCAAATACTCCTTATTTAAAAATTACAACCAGAATATGGAAATTTAATTATCAAAATCTCTATTTAGAACTTACACCACAATTCTCGAAGCTAAGCGAACGTTTGCCTCATAATTTTGCTACTATGCATCATTTAAGTATAAACTTAAATAAATGGCTAAATGTAGGCGTGTTTGAAGCTGTAGTTTTTAATCGTCCTAATTCTTATGAAATCGATTACCTAAACCCAATTATTCTGTATCGTTACGTAGAGCGTTATAATGGTAGCCCCGATAATGAATTATTAGGTTTTAATTTTAAAGCAATAGCAGCGCATAAACTGCAACTATATGGACAACTTATGCTTGATGAGTTTACAGCAAAAGAGTTTTTTGGTGGGCATGGTTATTGGGCAAATAAATATGGAATTCAATTAGGGGGAAAAATATTTGATGCGCTAGGGATAAAAAATCTAGACTTGCAGGCAGAGCTAAACTGCGTTAGACCTTTTACCTATTCTCATAATGATACAGTTATTAATTATACAAATTATAATCAACCGCTCGCACATCCTTTAGGTTCAGGGTTTATAGAAATGCTTTTTGTTGCAAGATACCAACCTGTTAAAAACTTGTATTTTACTTTAAAAGGAATGCATTATAACAAAGGTGCAGATACCGGTAATATTAATTACGGAAACAATGTTTTCTTAGATTATTCCAATCATTATGCTGAGCGTGGTGTGCCATGGATTAGCGGTGTAAGCACTTATTGTAATACATTTGGTTTAAATGTTTCGTACCAATTGTTCCGAAATGTATTTTTAGATTTAGGTTCTGTTTCCCGCGATTTTGTTGCAAGCATTATAAATACAGAGTTAAGCTCTACTACCGGGAAAACATTTGGGAATAGCTCTACTACTTTATATTATTTTGGCATCAGAATAAATGCACCAAGAAGGGCTTATGATACCTTTTTTTAATTTAAGAGTGAAAGTAAAATATATTATTTTATAAAACGAACAGTGTTGTATTACAACGGCAATGCTATTTCATATTTTTTGCCCGGTTTTATGGTAAGCTTATGAGCCCTTAACCAAGGGTTATAAATTTTAAGCATTTTATAAGATGTGTTATTTGCTTTTGCAAATTCAGTAAGATTATCAACTGTTTTCTCAACTGTAACAGTTCTGTATTTAAGCGGTTTGTACTCTTCCGAAGGTTCTAAAATAACTCCTAAACTTTTTGCATTAGTAAGTAGATATTTCAAAGCCACTATTCTAAATACATAACGGTTTGTTTCTTCCGGAAAAATAAGGTCGTAATAATTAGTTGCTTGTTGAAAATCTACTTGATTTGAAAACGAACCTTGTCCACAATTATAAGCAGCGGCAGCAGAAGTCCAACTGCCAAATTTATCGTGTAGTAGTTTTAAATACTTACAAGCAGCATCCGTTGCCTTTACCACATTAAATCTTTGGTCAACTTCATCATTAATTTCCAATCCGAAATTAGGTCCGGTATCCTTCATAAATTGCCAAAAGCTGGCTGCACCAACCGGTGAAAGAACATTTTGTTGCAACGAACTTTCTGCAACACATATATATTTAAGGTCATCGGGCATATTATTTGCCTTCAATCGTTCTTCAATAATAGGGAAATAACGACCTGCTAATTTAAGAATATATAATTCGCTGCCACGAAGATAATAATTGCTTAAAAGTTCTCTTTCCATTCGTTCTCTTACATCCCATTGATATAAAGGTACTTCTTCACCACAAAAATCCAGCTTATCTGGCATTATGGGTGTGTAACATTTATAGATTGGTCTCCCATCTTTATTTACCTCAATAGGGGTAGTTCCCGACTCATTTTTCTTTGATGCTAAAACGATTATTAACAAAGAACCTAATACTAAACCCGAAAAAAAGTATAAGAAAACTCTTGCATTTTTTACCATTATAATTATATATTTACTGCAATAAAATTAAGCAAAATCTTTAATAAAAAATAAAACAAAAGCCCAAAGTAAGTATTTCTTGTTTTTGAAACATCATTACCTGAAAAATTACCAATTATTTGGTTATTATAATTACATTTGTAACACTGAAAAATTTCATCTCTTAAATGAAGAAACTAACTATCCTTTTTTTATGCATAATGCCATTATTGGTGCATGCACAGGATTATTTTATAAAAGACATAGAACCAAGTGAATGTAACTTTTGCAATAAGAGATTTCATTTTAAAGACCTTATTACATTAGAACATACATCAATAAAGAACCAAGCAAGTTCGGGTACATGCTGGAGCTATTCTACCAATTCGTTTTTAGAGAGCGAAATGATGAGAATGGGCAAAAATCCGGTTGAATTATCACAGATGTATAGTACAAGATGCGTGTATTTAGATAAAGCAGAGAATTATGTTAGAATGCATGGTGCTATTGCTTGGGGCGATGGAGGGGAATGTCATGATGTATTAAATATGTATTCTAAATATGGGGCTATGCCTTACGATGCCTATCCGGGATTAAATTATGGTACAACAAAAAATAAAACAGGCGAATTAGCTGCAGTACTTAAAGGAATGCTGGATGCAGTTGTTTCTAACCCTAACGGAAAATTGACTTCTGCCTGGAAAAACGCTGTTAGTGCTACCCTTGATGCCTACTTAGGCGAATTGACAGAAACATTTAAATTTGACGGTAGAAGATATACACCTATCAGTTTTGCACGCGAAAGAGTAGGTATTCATCCCGAAGATTATATTGAGTTTTCTTCGTTTTCAAATCAACCTTATTATAAGAAAACCATACTTATGGTACCCGATAACTGGTCTTATAATAGAGTATATAATGTGCGTATGGATGACCTAACCGATATAATAGACCGTGCTATCAATCATGGTTTTACGGTAGCTTGGGCAGCAGACATTAGCGAAAAATATTTTAGCTGGAAAAACGGTATTGCGTATGTACCCGAAAAAGAAGTGGATGACATGAGTGAAGATGAAAAGAAAATGATGTTCTTCGGGCCTATTTTTAAAGAACGTTTTATAACACCGGGTATGCGCCAAACTGCTTTTGATAATTATGAAACCACAGATGACCATGGTATGCATATTGTAGGAATTGCAGAAGACCAGTATCATAAAAAATACTATAAAGTTAAAAACTCATGGGACAGTAAAAATGACCATAATGGCTATATGTACGTTACCAAAACGTATGTAAAATATAAAACTACTGCTATTCTTCTACATAAATCTGCTGTATCCGGCGATTTAAGAAACCATTTAAACTTAGGTACAAGTAGAGAATACTAAGCTGTCTCCGGTTTTTTTTATTTGCTTTGTAAGGTATATATTACGCTTTTGTTGGTGTTTTCACCAACAAATAGTTGGTTCTTCCGATGACAAGTATAATCCATTTTAATTATAATAAGTTTTTGTTTATGAAAACAGCAACAAAGCGAATGTAAAGATAAAAAACTTAGCTATTTTGGATTATGATGTTGTTTGTCGGTGAAAACACC
Source organism: uncultured Bacteroidota bacterium (assembly GCA_903916555.1). GTDB lineage: Bacteria > Bacteroidota > Bacteroidia > Chitinophagales > Chitinophagaceae > CAIYTT01. The sequence continues at coordinate 27,490 of CAIWXG010000412.1, read as the reverse complement.
AACAAAGGCACAAATTTCGGTATTATTCAGGTTGACACCGGTCAATTCCTTTATAATAAGATGTTCAACACTATTGAGTTCGTTAAAAGACATCGCTAAATTTTTATTGCCCTATCTACAATTAATTTCAATCCAGTATCATCCTTTAATTTTTGAATTTCTGTGGCAATATTTGTTACAGCCAATGGTTGTTGTTTATTACAAATCCTTGCATCTGCAATTGAATAAACTCCAATGTCATGGTTTGCTTTGAAAAATAATATTGTTTCAGTAAGCTGTTTTCTACCACCACTAACCCAACCACTTGAACCCCTGTCTTTTAATTCGACAAAAGTTATATTATCTCTATAAACAAGAATTCCGTCGCATCGCTTTGCCAGGTCATTATTTGGTCTGCGCACTTCTACACAATGGTCTATTGCATAAAATGCTACTGGTAATTCATCGTCTTTGACAACCTCCCCAATCCATTTTGAAGTATCTAACTCATCTATATATGCTGGGTCGGTAGCTGGTGGAGGGTTATCGCAAAGTCCAAATATTTTAATAGATGATTCAGTTCTACAGCCCGCTTGAAAAAAATCTATTGGCATAAGTCTTCTATATCTAAAAGTTGAGAAAATAAGTCATTTGTTTCGGATAGCCTGTCATTCAAATAGTTTTCATCAGATGGCAACCCCTTATAATTTCCAAGCTTAATAATATTCCCTTTGTCATCTAATTCATATATTGCCAATTCTTCTGGATTGACAGTTGATTCAAGTGGAACAATTTCTTTCAGTTTTGTATTTAATTCATCTATTTTATCGGTAGTTTTTATTAGCCCCAAAAGAAAAAAGGCTTTAATTGCTAAGGTAAGATAGTTTATTATATAAGGGCTATGGGTGGTTATTACTAACATATTCCCTTCGTTCATATTATTAAACGACAACAAACTATTCAATAGATTTTGTTGGGAAGTTGGGAACAAATTTTGCTCAGGTTCTTCCACAATATTAATAAAACAAGAGTATTTAAATTTTGCGGAAAGGAATTCTAATGATGCCTTTTTAACATCTTCAGTTAAATTGGGATTGGATAAAATTTTCTCAATCTCTTTTCTTATCCTTCTTTCTTCTTCTATGCTAATTTCTTTTACAGAGCCATCCTTTTCTTTATTGATAGATAATGCTAAATATCTTGTTACAAGAAACAACGGAACAGATGACTGGAAACCACTTGAGGCTTCTGATAACCTCACTTCATAACCATCGCCTACAATCCATGATACGCCACTTGGCTTTCTGTATTCAAACTTTGCTTTGTTGATAGGTAATTCCAGTGGACTATTCAAATCTTCCTTTGCTTTGTTATCTTCCTCCGTAAATGTATATAATGTGTTTGGCAGTCCTTTTAATTTGATTACATTCTTTACAGCACTCACAAAATTACGTTCTGCCGGCACATACATTATTTTAGGAAAGGAATAACCATTTTCGGCATTCTTTTCTACTAATGTTTCACCGTTTTTATAGCTTATATTATATGCCTTCCCCTGGTATTCAATAACTGTACCATGAATAGGAGAAGTGCTATCAATAAAATAATTGCCAATATTTTGGTAAGAACAATGCTTTCTAAATCTGTTATAAACAGTTAGGTCTTGAGTTTTAAAATCACCTCTTACCATTGCTTTCTCCATCCAACTCAATGTAGAAATCAATTTTGCTACACAGCTTTTTCCACTACCTTGATTGCCAATAAAAACAGTTGCTTTTTTTACTTCCATAAAGCCATCTCCATCTTGATAACCTTCCTTTATGGGTCCAAAATTTTTTATTTTAATCTTTCTCATAGTTTAATTTTTTGACTGACTTTTACAAAATTAGGCATATTATCTAAGTTTCAATTATTTAACCCTCCATAACCATTGATACAAAAAATCAGTTCTTTCCCAGTTTATTTCATCACGAACCCAAGAATCATAAATTATTCTATCATCTTCAGTTACCTTTATTATTTCGTTGTGAAAATTACTAAACTTACCTAAATCCAATGGATTATTTGTTCTGTAAAATTTAACTGGCTTATTATTTTCAATTTCAATTGCAGAAAAACGGTTCTTTTCTAAGACAATGTTACTAATAGTAAAAATAAAAGGATTTGGATATTTCTTTTCAACAATCAGGTTGTTTAACTTTTCGATTACAGGGAAACATACCATTAGGTGAAACCATTGTTCATCAACTTGAACTGAATCAAGAATAAGTATCCCTATACTCAGGAACCTTTTTCCTTCTCGCTCTAAAACAAAATTACCCATTTTAAAAGCTGCAAAAACCGTTTCGATTTCCACTGTTTTAAGTTGTCTATTCTTTATTTTTTGTTCATGTAAGAATAACTTATTGAGAAGAACAACAGAGATTTTTATAGACTTAAAAGATATTGCACCGGAAACTCCATTTGTTATTGGGTGCATTTTAGTGTTTCTTATTTCACGAAGAATCTGTAATTGTTCCTCAATATCCTTCAAATCTATTTTAACAGATAATTCATCAATTAAGGTTTTTAGTTTTTTATCTGTTGTTACCTTCTCCTGGGTTTTCTTGTTAACGGTAATGGTGTTTAAAGTTATACCCATTTGTCCACATCTTAATTTAATAGCCATTTCAAATATCAATAATAATTTTGAAAATGCTTCTTCATAAAGAGTGTAGTGATAATAAGCATGTGCCATTATATACTCGGCAACTTTGTACGCTTCTAATACATCTTTTGGTACACCAGAATGAAATAGTCCCTTAACCACAAGCTTATTATTGTAGCTCTCAAAATCAGGCATTCCAAATATTGCCCACCTTGCATCGGGTACATGATATTCCATTTGTTATTTCAAATGTTTTATTATTTCGTTTACACAAATCCTTACTTCATTTCTGTTTTCGTTTCCAAAATGTATTTCCTTCTGATTTTCAGGCCAATTGCCTTTAGTATCCCTAACGTAAAAAACAATTTCAGCATCAATACATTCTATACTCCTTCTTAGTAAATCATCATATTCCTTATTGCCATTAAAAGATTGGTAGTTATACAGGTCAAAGATACCTTATTTTCAAATAATTTAACAATATTATGAATATTTATTTTTTTTATTCAAAAAACATATAAACCTTTGCAATAACAAATATATTCTTTTACGCCTTTGTTGGTGTTTTCACCAACAAATAGTTGGTTCTTCCGATGACGAGTATAATCCATTTTAATTATAATAAGTTTTTGTTTATGAAAGCACCAACAAAGCGAATATAAAGATAAAAAACTTAGCTATTTTGGATTATGATGTTGTTTGTTGGTGAAAACACCAACAAAGGCACAATAAACTTCTATGATATTGTTCAAACATTGTATGCCCGGATGAATCGTTCCTATAAACCCGCTCTGACCAAAATGTATTGAAAAACTTTAACTGGTCAAGACCACCCCTTCAAGAGTATTACTTACAGACAAATTAGACCTGAATGCATTTGCCGCACTATTTACTGTTACAACAGGTGCCGAAACATTGTATAACTGGGAATATGCTTTGCCGTTAATACATAGTAACAAAATCGCAATTGCACTTTTTAAAATTGGCTTCATAACTGTATTTTTATAATTAATAAATAATAATTTTATTTGTTAAAAATGTACCATCGTCATCAATCCACTCTATTATGTATAAACCTTTGCTCCAATTTGTTGTATTGACATCTAAAACTTTATCTGTTTCAACTATTTTTCTTTGATAAATATTTTTACCAAAATAATTTTTGATTACTATATTTCCATTTTTATTTGGTAGCAAAATATTAACTTTATCATATATAGGGTTTGGGTACGCAATTATTTGTTTGCATGTATTATAATTTACATACCTTACTTCACAAGGCACATTACTAATATAAGTAAAATAGGCATCGGCATCCGCACCTGGTAAAAAACTTATATTTTTACCTTCAGTAAAATATAAAGAATTACTTGCACCGGTTGCAATAAAACCGTTTTTAAAAGCTAAAATACTTGCAGGGTCTTCATAATGTAGTCCGCCAAATTGTTTATTGGTAATCGAATTACCTAACATGTCTAATTGAAAAATCCATCCATCAGTTTGACCGATACTGCCGGGTCCGGTACTTCCATAAGCCATGTAACCATTTTGTGTATTGCAAATACCATACGCATCTTGTAATAAAGAATCACCGAGGCATTTTTGCCACAATAATTTTCCATTCTTATCTGTTTTTATTACCCAGTAATCTCCATTTCCGTGGTATCCGGTTACCATGAAATCATTACTATATGTGCTTCCGTTAATTACAATACTGCTGTCCCTGCTGTCTAATACAGCCCCATAAATCCATTCATTTCCGCTGCCACCATAGCTGCTGTCCCACAAAATATTACCATTATTTTCTAACCTGAACATAAAATAATCCATACCGCACCCAACATTCGGATGCCAGAAAGTATCGTTACAATCAAAGTCTCGAGACCAGCTTGAACCGACCATATAATAACCATTGTTTGCTGTTATAATACCCCCCCTACAGAACTTTCATCACCTGTACCTCCGATAGTTTTACTCCATTGCAAATTACCCACGCTGTCTGTTTTAATTACAACCCAATCGTAATTCCATGCAGAACCATAATGATGGGAGGGTACATCACCACCTTGTCCCTGGCTATTACCAAAAAAAATTAATCCATTATCTTGGGTTGTAGTAATAGAAATTGCCTGCTCATCGCTAATACTTCCATAGCATTTTTGCCATAAAAGATTCCCGTTACTATCTATCTTTATTACCCATAAATCACCTGTACTACCTGTGGTATCATGGTTACCTGAAACATCGTGGTCGTTTGAATAGGTAGTAGTTAAAACAGCATAACCGCCATCTCTTGTTTGAACAGCACTTTTTGGCACATCACTTCTGGAACCACCATAAACCTTTACCCAAACTACATTCAAATTACTGTCTAATTTGCCGACTACAATATTCTCTTCTCCTACGAAATTTACAGGAATATTTCCACCTCCATTAGCACAATTAGTAACACCGCTAAAAAATATATTACCATCTACTGTTTTAAATGCATATCTACATTCTGTTCCGCCACAAGCATCAGCACCACCTACAAACCTTGTGCTGTCTATATATAGGCTTTGTGCTTTAACAATAGTAGTTAAAAGGCTAAATATAATTAAGTAAAAAAAGAGTTTTTTCATTATTTAATAATTCTTAAATAAAATTAACGAATTATTTTTAAGAAAAAGAGTGTTTTTAAAAATTGAATATTGGGGTAAAGCTTTAGGTATGGTACTTTTCATTTAGCCTACATATTATGAATATGTATAGAGAACGGGTTTTATTGATGCTTCTTGATGCCTGGAGGGGAAGAGGGTTTTAATAACGGGGATTTTAAACTACCATTACTTACTTTTCCACTTTCATACAAAGAATTATAACTTTACCCTAAAAAAAGAACATGCCAATTATTTTATCAATAAAAGGAATATACCCGCAAATACCCGAAAGTTGTTTTATAGCACCCAATGCAACAATTATTGGCGATGTAATTATGGGTGAGGAATGTAGTATATGGTTTAATGCAGTAGTGCGGGGCGATGTGAATAGTATAAGAATGGGAAATAAAGTAAATGTGCAAGATGGGGCTTGCATACATTGTACGTATCAAAAAACAACTGTAGAATTAGGCAATAATGTATCTATAGGGCATAATGCAATAGTACATGGCTGTAAAATAGCCAATAATGTATTAATAGGCATGGGAGCAATTGTAATGGATAATGTAGAGATAGGGGAGAATAGTATTATAGCAGCCGGTGCCGTAGTGCTGGAGGGTACAAAAGTGCCTGCGGGCAGCATCTATGCCGGTGTGCCTGCAAAAAAAATTAAAGATATAAGTATAGAACTTCAGGAAGGAGAAATACAAAGAATTGCAAATAATTACTTGATGTATAGCTCTTGGTTAAAGTAGAAATAAAAGATATGCGAAAAAGATATTTTTCAAAAAACTTTTATTTTATTTTAGAAAGTTATGGTTTTCTAAAAATCCCTATTATATTTGCAAGTCTAAAATAATAAATACACACTGTATGAAAAAACTGATTCTCGCTTTTTTATTCGCGGGTACGATTGTAGCAGCAAATGCTCAAGAACCAAAAAGTCTATTGGTTTATGGAGATCTTAACTTAAATACAGTTAGAGATTCCAACTTAAATAAAGATACTCATTGGGATGCTACTTTTGGAGTAGGTTATCAATTTAATCAACATTGGACTTTAGGAGGTAACATTAGTTGGGGACAAGAAGCTAAAAAAGACAGTGCAGGCATTAAAAATACAGATAATTTGTATAGAATAGGTCCTTTCGCTCGTTACTCTCATTATTTTAACAGAGGCGAAATATTTTTCTGGTATGCACAGTTAGATTTCTTGTATCAAGGTGGTTACCATACACACGAAGGCGACCCTGCTACTAACAAACACACAGGTATTTATTCCGGCATCTATCCTGGTTTAGGTATTAATATTTGTAAAGGTCTTTGTATTAATTTTTCTGTTGGTGGACTTAATTATGCTACCGATAAATCTCAAAATGCGAATGTTGTTTACAGTACTAATGCATTCAACTTTACTTTCGGGCATACAATGAACATTGGAATTAGTAAAAATTTCAATACAGGGCACAAAATGCATGCTAGCCACGAGCCGGGTGATGAAATTAATCATAGAAAATTAGACAGGTTGGATGATGAAGATGATGCAGCACCAAAACCAAAAAGAAAAGAAAGAAACAGAGATGAAGACGAATAAATAATTTATAGGGAATATTTACTAAAGTGTTACTAGTAGATATTCCCTTTAAAAAATATTTTATGTTTGTTCTTCTTGCATTTGTAGAAATTGTGAATAACTTTGCACTGATTTAATACTTACGAAACGACTAATAAAAGTAATAAATATTAGTTTACTTTTAAAGCTTAAAAATTAAAAACAATTTACTTTAAAGATGAAAAAAATTATTTTATCTATTTTATTTGCAGGTAGTCTTTCTGCTTCTTTTGCACAGTTAGATTGTGCAAAGTCTTGTGATAACTGGTTGGTTTACGGTAATGCCGGTTTTGATAACGCCAGCAATAATGGTGGTAACAATACACAATCTGTAATGTCTTTTAATCCTGGTATCGGGTATAATTTATCAAACAGATTTGCTGTAGGTTTACAGGGTGGTTACACAGGTACATTTATGCAAAATAAAGGTGCAAAACTTACTACTAATTTAAGTTCAGAGATGAATAATGTAGGTTTGTTTTTCAGACATACTTGTTGTGCAGGAAAAACATTTTTCTTTTTTAACCAAATAAATGCAAGTTATGCTACCGAAACTAACGACTCGCTTTTAGGTACGGGTTTTCTGATTAATTATACACCGTCATTAGGTATTAATGTAGCACATGGTTTCGCATTAACTTTAAACATTGGCGGAATAAGTTATTCTTCATTAAATTATAATAATAACTTAGGTGTATCAAACCATGTAAATGTTAACATTGGTCAATCTATACGGATTGGCATTGAAAAATCTTTTTGTTGCCCTATGCACCGCACATGTTCTCCAAAGCATTTGAGTGGTGGCAATGAAGTTTTTCATAGAGATTTAGAGAAATTAGATAACGAAGACGAAATTGCTCCTAAATCGAGCAAAAAATTTAAAAATAGAGACGAAGAAGAATAGTAATATTCTATCTATCATAAAATCAATAATGCCATTCCCTATTTTGGAATGGCATTATTGATTTTATGAAATGCTCGCACAAATTATCAAATAAAACTCTTTGCGCCTACACATAAAATAAAGGATTTGAGCGGATTTGTACGCAAAATTAATATTCTGAAAAGTGTGGTATTGTTATAGAAAAAATATAATTCGCAAAATATTAATCCCGAAGAGGGGGGATATAATGTGATACCAATTGGACATCAAAATGCTACGCACACTCGCATAGCATAGGGCTATGCCCATGTTATGCTATTAAGCCCTTTCAGGGCTATATGATATAAAATATTCATCACACTTTTTAATGTCTAAATGGTATAATAATACTAATATCGAGAAATCAATTAAAAATACATTTCAAACAGCGAAAGGCAATATATTCTGAAAATTAAATTTCATAGGTTACGCCTTCTAAACCATTTTTTACATTTGCGAAAATAGCTGCTGCCTCTAATTCAAATGGCTCTAATTCTTTGTATTTTGATGAAAAATGACCCAATAATAGTTGTTTTGTTTCTGCAAGAATGGCTATTTGCGCTGCTTGTGCGGCTGTACTGTGAAAACGGTTAATTGCTTTTTCTTTATCAATTTCCAGATAGGTGCATTCGTGATAGATAGTATCAGCTCCTTTTATTATATGTATAAAACTTTTTGTAAAAAGTGTGTCCGCACAAAAAGCATATTTTTTTACTTTGGGGCCTTCATCAGTAACCAATTCATTTTTTATAATAAATCCGTCTTTACGCTCATAATCTTCGCCTTGTTTTAAAGCATTATAGTAGGCATTAGGTATTTCGTATTCGTTACATTTATCAGGTAATATTCTTCTGCCTTTGTTTTTAGTTTCTATTAAAAAGCCGTGGCATTTAATTCTATGTTCTACGGGAAAGCAAGTTATATTATAAATAGGATTGTCTGCCAATACCGCTGTTCCGTCCGGTAATGGGTGGAAGATAAGTTCATAGCTTAAAACTGTATCAGCAACTTGTAATATAGTATCAATAATTTGTAATAAAGCAGCGGGAGCAAATAAATGTAATGGTATTGTTCTTCCTAATAAGCTCATACTGTTAATTAGTCCCGGTAAACCGAAATAATGGTCGCCATGCAAATGGCTGATAAGTATATTGTGTATATTTCTCCACTTTATACCATAACGCTGCATTTGAGATTGTGTACCCTCTCCACAATCAATTAGTATAATTTCTCCGCATATTGACACAGCCTGTGATGTAGGATGCCTTCCAAAAGCAGGAAGTGCAGAATTATTGCCAAGTATGGTAACTTGCATAGGTTATCATTTATTTTTACAATTTTAAAATGTACTTTCGTAAAAATAAACATTTGTTTTAGGTTTGGTTCTAATTACTAAAACTTATTTTTTTAATTAAATTTTATATTCCTTTTATGAGTCTTTTAAAGCGAGTATGATAATCCTTTTCAAGCATTTCTCTATGCTGTGGATGTGCGATAGATGTAAGAAGTTCTGCTCTTTGTTGCATATTTTTGCCATATAGATTTACTACACCATATTCAGTTGCAATATAATGTATATTGCCACGTGTAGTTACAACACCTGCCCCTTCTTTTAAGTGTGGTACAATGCGAGAAATACCACCTTTTGTTGTTGAAGGTAGTGCAATTATTGGTTTACCGCCATTAGACAAAGAAGCACCTCTCATAAAGTCCATTTGTCCGCCAATACCGGAGTATTGCATTGTGCCAATAGAATCTGCACATACCTGCCCGGTAATATCAATTTCTATAGCACTATTAATAGCAATTACTTTCGGATTTCTCCTTATTACTGAAGTATCGTTTACAAAATCTACATTCATGCAATTAATAAGCGGATTATTGTCAATAAAATCATAAACTTTACGTGTGCCTAATACAAATGAGCAAACTATTTTCCCTCTTTCTACATTTTTATTTGCATTTGTAATCACACCTTTTTCTACTAATGGTATTACACCGTCCGAAAACATTTCTGTATGAATGCCCAAATTTTTATGATTTACCAATGATTTTAGAACAGCATCTGGAACAGCACCAATTCCCATTTGTAATGTTGCACCGTCTTCAATAAGTGTTGCAATATTATATCCTATTTTTACTGTTTCTTCATCTGCCTTCAACGAATAATCAACTTGTTCCAATTCTACATCTTCCCAAATCATTGCATTAAATTTAGAAACATGAATAAAACCTTCGCCCATAACGCTGGGCATTTTAGGATTTACCTGTGCTATTATTTTCTTAGTATTTCTAACCGCACTTATTGCAACATCACTCGATGTGCCTAAGGTACAATAGCCATGTTGGTCGGGAGGAGATACATGTAATAATGCAACATCTAACGGTAATATACCATTGTCGAACAATTGCGGTATTTCGCTTAAAAATATAGGCACAAATCCGCCATATTCCGAATTCGCCCATCCTCTAATATTTTCTGATACAAATAATGAATTTAAATAAAAACTTTCTAATACTTCTTTTCTATTCCAATCAATATTGCCATTTAAGCTTATAGATACTAATTCTACATTTTCAAGACTATTATATCTATTAAGTAATGCGTTTATCAATTTTAATGGTGTAGCAGCACCTCCATGTAAAAAAACTCGTTCACCGCTTTTTATTATTTGCACTGCTTCATCGGCAGTTGAATATTTTATGTCAATCATTAATTCTGTTTGTTTGTAAAAAGTGCAAAATTAAGACTTATATTCTTGTCCTATTCTAATAGCTGTAGATTAATGAAGATTTAATAATTCAAATCTAAAAAATAAGTTTTATTACATGTAATTATGGTTTGCTATATATGTTAAATTAATTTAATATATATGAGTGTTGTTGTATATATTCATCAAGAAAAAGTAGCTGTACTGTTTTTTACTTTTAATATTAAATGTAAAAGAATAAATTTGTTTTCTATAATTTATCTATTATATTTAAGAATAAAACAAAAAATATGAAAAAATATTCACTTACTTATGGAATACTAGCAGGTATTATTGTGTCTGTATTTATGATAATTTCTATGCTTTGTTACCACAAAGATATGAATTTTGAAAAATACGGATTGATAATAGGTTATTCCGGTATGCTAATTGCATTTTCTATGGTTTTTGTAGGTATAAAAAAATACAAGACAAATATCGGAAATGGATATATTGGTTTCGGCAAAGCATTTACAATAGGGTTATATATTACTCTAATTGCATCTACAATGTATGTAATTTCATGGATGATAGAATACTATGTTTTTATTCCAGATTTTATGGATATATATGCAGCTAAAATGTTAGAAAATGCAAAAACATTAAAATTAAGTGCTACCGAAATGGCTGCAAAACTAAAAGAAATAGAAAGTTATAAAACGATGTACAAAAGCCCTATAATGGTAGCTTTACTTACTTATTTCGAAATAGTACCAGTAGGCTTATTAATAGCGTTAATAAGCGCATTAGTATTAAAAAAGAAAAAGAATATCACAACTTGATTGTATAGAAAGGTAGGGGCAACATTTTTTAATAAATTGCATCAAGATAAAAAATACCATAACCAAACTCATCCTCATTTTTTGATACCGTGGTCTTCCGGTTTCACTGGGTCGGGGGCTTGTGCCGGTTGTTCGGGAAGCTTCTTTAAAGGTGGATGTTTAGGTGTTGGCAATGGTTCCATTTTTTGTACAGGACCATGGTCAGGTTTTGTTTTGCGTAATATTAAATGGTCTATTGTATCGGGTTGGTCTTTAGGCTCCATATTCACCCACTCATACGGATGGGCATCTACCGGCTGGGGTGCAATTATTTTGGGTACATCATTTTTAGGGTGTACTACCTTAGGAATTATTACTTTTTGTTGTTGTAATTTAGGTAATTCAACTCTAAAAGTGGGTGTCGTTTTACCATCTAACGAATTAATGGTTTGCGGTTTTGTTGTTACCGGTTGAGGTGCTTTTACCAATCGTTGAGGTATTGGTTTTATGCCGTCTTCAAGCGTTGGTTTTATCTCAGCAGGTTTATACATCCTTATTTCTTTTAAATGCACCTTTGTAGATAAATTATTAGAGGGTAATAAATGAAATTGTTCCACTGGTTTTTTGGTTACTAATTTTATTTGTGCTGCATAAGGACCGGGTATATATGTTTTGTCATCATTTTCGTAAGTATTTTTTATTAGTACTGTATTTTTTAATACAATTGTGTTACCCTTAGCTCCAGACCAATAGCTATAATAATTGCCGCTATATAAATATTGTGCAGGTATATATACCCACCAATCTTTAGGACAAACATAATTATCTTGTATTGCATTAGTACCTTTTTTTATAACATAACCCGGGCTAAGTGGAGCCCAACCGAATGAACCGGGAATTGAACGCCACATTACCCATGCAGGCCCCCAATTTGAACCCGGAACCCATAACCAGCCGTAATAACTGTCAAATGTCCAACGACCATAGTGGAAACAGGCCCAACCCCACATATAATCAGACACCCATGTATTGCCAAATTCAGTCATTGCCCAATGTCCATTCGTAAAATAGGGTCTAAAAGCACCTTCCACATCCGGAGACCACACATAACCTAATGTTTCATCTTCTATCCATTGACCATAAGGGGCAAGATTTTCATAAAAATCAGCATAAGACAAATAGCTATTTTCGTATTGTGCAATTGCTTTTTGTTTCTGGAAACAGAAAAGAAATGCTATGAACAGAATTTTTATAAGAAATTGTTGTTTCCCTAAAAAATTGGGTATAAAAGGTTTGTTTAATATCATAATATTATAATTACTTTATACAATTTAAAGCAAGGTAATTGATTTGTAAAATTAGCTTCTTTTTGTTTAAATTTTTATATTATATTTTACGAGGTATGTAGTTGCCTAACTATTGAAAATCTTGCGAATTTACTTATTTAAATGACATTTATTTTCTTATAAAACTTAATATTGAAACCTATAAGTATTACATTTAATTCATTATTTTTGCACCTAATTATTAAAAACGTGAATATACAAGAATTTATTAATGAGTCGCTTAGAGAAGATGTTGGCACAGGAGATATTTCAACAATGGCATGCATACCCGATGGTACAAACGGTAAAGCTATCTTAAAAATAAAAGAAGACGGCATAATTGCAGGTATCCAACTTGCACAAGAGATTTTTCATTTTATAGAACCGAATGCCAAATTTAGGCTATTTAAAAATGATGGTGATGCAGTAAAAAATGGAGAAATAGCATTTGAAGTATATGCAACAGTGCATACAATATTAAAAGCAGAACGACTTGCATTAAATTGTATGCAACGTATGAGTGGTATTGCAACGCTTACACATAAATATGTTGAAAAAGTAAAAGAATATCCTGTAAAAATACTTGACACAAGAAAGACTACACCACTATTTCGTCAATTTGAGAAAGAAGCAGAACGGATTGGTGGCGGTTATAACCACAGAATGGGGCTTTATGATATGGTGATGCTAAAAGATAATCATATTGATTTTTGCGGAGGTATAGAAAATGCTATCATTCAAACGAATACCTATTTAAAAGCTAAAAACTTAGAAATAAAAATTGAAATAGAAACCAGAAATTTGGATGAAGTAAAAAAAGTATTGGCAATAGGGCAGGTAAATAGAATAATGCTTGATAATTTTTCGCCGCAACAATTAGCAGAAGCAATAAAACTAATTGACGGCAAATTTGAAACAGAGGCATCGGGCGGTATGAATTTGGATAATATAATAGACTATGCCAAAACAGGTGTGGATTATATATCAGTGGGTGCAACAATTCATCATGCGGTAAGTATGGATTTAAGCTTGAAAGCACAAATATTATGAGTAAAAAGCATTTGGTTTTCATAATCAATCCTAATTCAGGCATAGATAGACGTAAAGAAATAAAAAAAGCGATTGATATAACGCTCGATTTAGCTCTATTTAGTTACGAAATAATACATACTGAATTTGCGAAACATGGTACTGAATTGGCAAAAGAAGCCGCTAGAAATAATGCATATTGTGTTGTTGCAGTAGGTGGAGATGGGTCGGTAAATGACATTGTGAATGGCTTAATGGATACTGAAACATTATTGGCAATTATACCAAAAGGGTCGGGTAATGGTATGGCTCGTACAATTGGGATTCCTTTAGATACCATAGAAGCATTGAAATTAATAAATATAGGAAAAACAGCTGAAATGGACTTGGCTTTTGCCAACAATAAAACATTTATTAGCAATGCCGGTGTAGCTTTTGATGCATTAATATCTAAAAAATTTGCCAAAAGTAAACAACGTGGACTATTAATGTACGCATGGTTGATAACCAAACACTTGTGGCTGTATAAGGAATGGGATTGGCATATTACAATTGATGGTAAGGAATATAAAGAACATGCTTTTGTAGTAAACATTGCGAATGGACAGCAATTTGGTTATAATTTTAAAATAGCTCCAACAGCAAGTTATACGGATGGTGTGCTTGATGTAGTAATCATTAGAAATTTTCCAAAAATTTTGGGGGCAATCATTGCTATTCGTGGGCTTACCGGCAGTTTACTTAATAGTCCATTTGTAAAGCATTATACCGGCAAAAAAATTACAATTACGCACCCTTTATTGCGATTAATGCAAACAGACGGAGATGCATTTCCATGTGAAAATAAAATAATTTTTACTATAAAAAAAGGTGCACAAAAAGTAATTGTACCGTAGCAAAAACGCAAACAGGTATTAATGTTTTATTTCTATGTACTACTATTTCCAAAATAAGTTTAATTTTACCGTTTTTATACTCTTACATATAATAAATTTACAAAGTGGCATCTTATCCAGTAGGTAATTTGGTTGCTGTTGGTGGCGCAGAAGACAAAGGCACAGATTTAGAAAAAGGTATTTTTCAAAGAGATAGGAACAATTTTTTTGAATTAGGTATTCTTAAAAATATCGTCAACTTAATACAAGGTGATAATCCGAGAGTAGAAGTAATAACAACAGCCTCTGCTATTCCCGATGAAATAGCTCCAAATTATCAGCATGCATTTGAGAAATTAGGCATTAGTAATTTTGGACACATGCGCATCCGTAATCGCGAAGATGTGGCAATGCCTGAATACCTTGAAAGACTGAAAACATGCAACTGTATCATGTTTTCAGGTGGCAATCAATTAAGACTTTCTTCTATATTTGGAGGTACAGAGTTTTTAGAAATTCTAAAAACAAGATATAAAACAGAGAAATTTGTAATTGGTGGTACAAGTGCAGGTGCGATGGCTATGAGTGCCACTATGATATATGAAGGTAATGCATCTTTGGCACACCTTAAAGGCGAAGTGAAAATTACAACAGGACTTGGTTTACTTAAAAAATCTATAATTGATACCCATTTTGACAAACGTGGTAGATTTAACCGGCTTGCACAAGCAGTAGCTGCTCAGCCGGGTACAATTGGTGTCGGCCTTAGTGAGGATACTGGCGTTATAGTTAGCGAAGGCTATAAATTGAGAACTATAGGTAAAGGTACGGTAATAATAATTGACGGCAGAAAAATAGATTTTAACAATATTGCAGAAGTTGGTTTCGGAGAATCAATTTCAGTAGAAAACTTAATTGTAAATATTATGTCTAATGGCGATACGTATGATTTGGAAAACAGAGTATTTCATGGTGCACCCATTACACAATCGGCAGAGGATTAGAATAATCATCTTAAATAGCAAAATAATTAATTAGTATTAATTTGCAGCTCACCATAAATAGTATTTAATATTTTGTAAATAGCTATGGTTTTAGTTACAGGCGCGAGTGGTTTTTTAGGTCAGCATCTTGTTAGATATCTATCGGCACAGGGTAAAGCAGTACGTGCATTATACTTTAATCACCCGCCAAAAGAAAGCCTTATTAATTTAAGTGGTGTAGATTGGAGGCCGTGTAATCTTTTAGATGTTTTTGATATTGAAGAATGCATACTTGGCATTACCCAAATTTATCATTGTGCAGCAATTGTAAATTTTGCACCCGAGAAGAGAACTGAAATGTTGCATTTTAATGTAGAAAGCACCATAAATATAATTAATGCTGCATTACAACACAATATAGAAAAATTTGCATACATAAGTTCTACTGCTGCAATTGGGCGGCAAGCAGATACTTCAAAGGAAGTTAGCGAAGAGGAGTCGTGGGGAGAAAGTACGTTTAATTCTGCTTACGGCATAAGTAAATACCTTGCAGAAACAGAAGTTTGGCGAGGTATAGGCGAAGGTTTAAACGGCGTAATTATTAATCCGGGCATAATATTAGGTGCTGGCAATTGGCAAGATGGTTCTGCTGCTATTATGAATATTGCTTATAAAGAATTTCCTTTTTATACAAAAGGCATTACTTCTTGGGTTGATGTGGAAGATGTAGTGAGAATAATATATATGCTTATGGAATCAAATAGAAATTCAGAACGCTATTTGGTAAGTAGTGGAAATTATACATTTAAAGATGTTATTACTTTAATGGCCAATGCACTGAATAAAAAGCCACCACACATTTATGCAAATTCATTTTTAACCGGTATTGTTTGGCGATGGTATTTATTGCTTAGTTTCATAGGCAAAAAAGAAATTCCTATTACAAAAGAAACAAGTATTTCTGCCCATTCCAATACTCTTTTTAATAACCAAAAATTATTAAAACATTTCCCTGATTTTCAATACAAACCAATTAAACAAACTATTGAGCAAATGGCAAACGTATTTCTAACAGAAAAAAATAAAAAATAAGATTTTTTTTCTTTATTATCAAAAACATTCGTAAGATTGCAGTAGGAAACAGTAATTGTTCCATCCTTTCAGTAATAGAAAATTGAATTCCCGGTGAATTAACCAAGTATTTCAAAAAATAAATAAATAATCATTACCTAATAATTATTAACTATTTTTAAGTATATAAAAAATATTATTCAGAAAAAAGCGAAGCATGCCTTACGACATATTGCAGTTAAATGATATGCTCATACCAGAGCTGGTTGATGTTGCTAATACACTCAACATACAGGACACACGTAGAGACGATAAAACCACACTTATTTATAAAATACTGCAACAACAGGTAGAAAACAGTATGCCACCGAAAAAAAAACGGGGCAGAAAACCTAAAGAAGACGATATTGAAGAAATAAATGTGGATAAAAAGGAGCAAAAAGTAGAAATAGATGTAAAGCCAACTGTAATTGAAGTACCGGTAAAGCCAACAACTATAGTTGATTCGCAAAATGCGAATACTAAACCCGTTCGCAATCAGCCTGTAACTAAAACTGCTAAACAAGCACCAATTACAAAAGCTTCGCTTAGAGCTGCGGCAGTAAACCCTGAAATACTTATTGAACAGGCAAAAAATAGTACTCAAAAAATAGAAACAACTATCGTTACAGCCCCAATAATTAATGAAGAAAAAATAGAAACAATACAAAAAGAAGAAAATACTAATAAGGAATCAATCAATAGAAATAATCCTATTGTTGAGGAAATTAAAAAAGAATCTTTAGCAATTGTTGAAGAAATAAAACCAATTGAAACCATACCCCAAGAACCAAGCACCGAACCAATTATTGTAACAAACGATACCAAAAGTAACACTGAGGAAATTGCAATACCTATTGTAGAAGCTAAAGAAACAACTTTAAATAATAACATTAGACCCAATCAACAAAGAGAAACAAATCAAAATTTCACAAGAATAAGGGAATCAGAAAGAAGACCCATAAATAATAGGGAAAACAGACCCAACCCTACAAACCAGCCACAAAGTAAAGAGCCGAATACGGAACAGACTTCCAAAAATAATATTCTTAGTGACAATGATGCAGCAGGAGCTTTAGACGAAAATGGAGAACGTAGGAGAAGACTAAGAAGGCCCAAAGACGAATTGCCACGTGAAAATACGTTTTCAAGAGAGCTACCGGAACAAAAAGAAAATAAACCACCCGTAGATTGGGATACAATAAAAACAGAAAATATTAATGATACTTTAATTGGAGATGTAGTAGCTGAGAACAGTGAAGAACCAATTAAAATTGAAGAAAACACAGGTATTACCATGCCATCGGCCGAAACACCCGATGTGCAACCACCACAAGCAATAATAGACATAGAAGCAGAAAAGCCGGTATCTGCAACACCGCCACCACAACACTTTAATAAGCCACAAAGACGTGAGGCACCTACTTTTAATTTGGAATTTGAAGGAGTAGTAGCAAGTGAAGGGGTTTTGGAAATGATGCCGGATGGTTATGGTTTTTTACGTAGCAGTGATTATAATTACCTAAGCTCGCCTGATGATATTTATGTATCACCATCGCAAATAAAATTGTTTGGTCTTAAAACAGGTGATACTGTAAAAGGAAATGTAAGACCACCCAAAGAAGGAGAAAAATATTTTGCCTTACTTAAAGTAGAATCTATAAACGGGAAATTACCCGATGAAATAAGAGACAGAGTTCCTTTTGATTATCTTACCCCTCTATTTCCTTTCGAAAAACTAAACTTAACAACTACCGGAAGCAATTACAGTACAAGAATAATGGATTTGTTTACGCCTATTGGTAAAGGACAAAGAGGCTTAATTGTAGCACAACCCAAAACAGGTAAAACCATGTTGCTTAAAGAGGTTGCCAATGCAATTGCTCGCAACCACCCTGAATGCTATTTAATGATTGTATTGGTAGATGAGCGTCCGGAAGAGGTTACAGACATGCAACGAAGTGTAAATGCTGAAGTTATTGCTTCTACGTTCGACGAGCCGGCAGACAAACACGTTAAGGTATCTACTATAGCTTTACAGAAAGCAAAAAGACTTGTTGAAGTTGGGCATGATGTTGTTATATTATTAGATAGTATTACCCGCTTGGCTCGTGCACATAATACGGTAGCACCGGCAAGTGGTAAAGTATTAAGTGGTGGTGTGGAAGCGAATGCCATGCAGAAACCAAAACAATTTTTTGGTGCTGCCCGTAAAATAGAAAACGGTGGCTCTTTAACTATTCTTGCTACAGCCTTAATAGATACAGGCTCTAAAATGGATGAAGTTATTTTTGAAGAATTTAAGGGTACTGGTAACATGGAATTGCAATTAGACCGCAAATTGGCTAATAAACGTATATTCCCTGCTATAGATATTACATCTTCTTCCACTCGTCGCGATGACTTGCTTTTAGATAAAGATGTGCAAAATAAAATGTGGCTGTTACGCAACCATATCTCCGATATGAATACAGACGAAGCAATGAACTTCCTGCTTAAACAAATGAAAGGAACAAGAAGCAACGAAGAGTTTTTAGCAACAATGAATAAATAGGTATTAGAAAGTAGTGAATAAATATAAAGGCAATATTAACGTATTGCCTTTTTTGTTAAATTGCACTTGTTATGTATGGAGATGGACTTAAATGACAAAAACAAACGTTCTAAAGTTCAAAATATATGCATACTTTAAATAATGCTTTGAGAAATAAAATACCAATGGTTTTACCATTATTACCAAAATACGAATAATCAATAAATATTAACATCAGTATTTTCCTATGTCAAATCCTCCTTACAAACCAGCACAGCCTAATAATTTATTGCATGGTATGACTTTAGAACACATACTCAATCATCTTGTTATACATTATGGTTGGGATGAAATGGGCGAGCGGATAAACATACGCTGCTTTACGTTTGACCCTTCTATTAGCTCCAGCTTAAAGTTTTTGCGCAAAACACCTTGGGCTCGTAAAAAAGTAGAAGATTTATATTTAGAAAGTTTAGAAAATGAAAAGTAAACCACTGCAACAAAAAAAGCACTAATTTGCATATTTAATTGATAATACAATATATGCCATTTTGTCGTACTAATGAAATTGGCAAAATTATTGACTAAATACTGAATAATATGTTTTTCAAAAAAAAGAAGGTTATGCACAATAATGAATTAAATAAAAACAAAAACGAGAACTCTAATACCGACAACATGGCACATGAAACACCAATTGAAGACGTTTTAGCAAACATAAATACCAACGGAGATAGCCAAGAAAACATGGATGCCTTAGTTGAGCCTAATGAAGAAAAAGAACAAAAACTACAGGCTGAATTAACCGAACAAAAAGAAAAATATCTACGTTTGGTAGCAGAATTTGATAATTACAAAAGAAGAACAGCAAAAGAAAATCTAGAAATAAAACTAACAGCAAATAAAGAAGTAATCCAATCGCTATTAGAAGTACTGGATGATATGGACAGAGCATCGAAACAATTAGAAACATCTAAAGATATTAATTTAATACGCGAGGGTGTAACATTAGTTTTTGACAAAATGAGACGTATTATGCAACAAAAAGGGTTGCGCCGTATGGAAACAGGTAAAGAAGAATTTAACCCCGACCTACACGAAGCTATTACAGAAATTGCCGTTACTACTGATGATTTGGCAGGTAAAATTTTTGATGTTATTGACCCGGGCTACTATCTTAATGATAAATTAATAAGATATGCTAAAGTTATTGTAGGTAAAGTGAGATTGTAAACTATTTTTTATATTATATATTTTCATAAATTTACCTTACACTATATTTAATACATAATTCTTATAATAACACATGGCAAAAAGAGACTATTACGAGGTTTTAGGGCTTACAAACAGTGCAACTGCCGATGAACTGAAAAAGGCATATCGAAAAATTGCGATGCAATTTCACCCCGACAGAAATCCGGGAAATAAAGATGCCGAAGAAAAATTTAAAGAAGCAGCAGAGGCTTATGATGTGCTTAGTACGCCTGAGAAACGTACCCAATACGACAGATTCGGTCATGCAGGATTAAGTGGTAGCGGTGCGGCTGGTGGTTCGGGCGGTATGAGACCCGAAGATATATTTTCTAATTTCGGAGATATTTTTGGTGAAGAGGTCTTTAGTAACTTATTTGGTGGCTCAAGGCAAGGTGGTGGCGGTGGCCGCAGACAAGGCACTCGCGGAGCAAACCTAAGAATAAAACTAAAAATGAACTTTGAGGAAATTGCCAATGGAGCTAATAAAAAAATTAAAGTAAAGAAAAATATAACCTGCACCCTATGCAATGGGAACGGTGCTAAAGATAAAAGTGCTATACAAACATGTAGTACATGTGGAGGTACAGGGCAGGTAAGGCGTGTATCAAATACTTTTTTGGGGCAAATGCAAACAGTGAGTACTTGCCCGTCTTGTAATGGTGAAGGGGCAACTATAACTCAAAAATGTGGTAATTGTAAAGGAGAAGGACGTGTTTTTGGTGAGGAAACATTAAGCCTTGATTTACCTCCAGGCGTGCAAGATGGTATGCAATTAAGTATGAACGGACGTGGTAATGCCGGTGAACGCGGCGGGCCTCCGGGAGATTTATTACTACAAATAGAAGAAGAAAAACACGAATTTCTTACTCGCAGAGAACTTGATGTGATTTACCAACTGCATTTATCTTTTCCGGATGCCGTAATGGGCATTAATACTGAAGTTCCTACTATTGATGGTAAAGCAAAAATTAAAATTCCGGCAGGCACACAGGGTGGTAAAATTTTTAGATTAAAGGGTAAAGGATTCCCCGCTTTTCAATCGTCTTACGAAAAAGGGGATGAATTAGTTGAAGTGCTAATTTGGACACCACAAAATCTGAGTCATGACGAAAAGGAAATGATTGAGAAAATGAAAAATTCGCCAAATTTTAAGCCGGGTACAGATACCAAATACGAAAGAGACGAACGTGGTTTTTTTGATAAAATAAAAGATGCATTTGCATAAATTTCATTTTTAACTCAATAAAGTTGGAGCTTTTCTTCATTATTGGTAAACAATCAATGTATCTTTGTTCCTAGAATATTTTTCATTATGACCATAACACAATTAGAATATATAGTAGCGGTTGCAACGTATAAAAGTTTTGTAGTTGCATCTGAAAAGTGTTTTGCCACACAGCCAACACTTAGTATGCAAATACAAAAGCTGGAAGACGAATTAGGTGTAAAGCTATTTGATAGACATAAACACCCTATTACAGTTACAGATATTGGAGAAATTGTTGTAAACCAAGCAAAAATAGCAATATCCGAATGCGAACGAATAGGTGAAATTATTCAGTTGCAACAGAAAAATTTATCGGGTTCTTTCCGTCTAGCTGTTATACCTACGGTAGCTCCCAACATTTTACCCGGCTTACTTCAGAATTATGTAAAATTGTACCCTAATATTAAATTACGGGTGCAAGAAATGGAAACAAATCAAATTATTATTGCACTACGCAATAATGAAATTGATGCGGCTCTATTAAGTACTCCCCTTGAGCAAAATGGAATTAGAGAATATCCTTTATTTTTTGAGCCGTTTGTGACCTATTTTTCTAAAGACGAAAAAGCACTTAGCAAACGTTTGATAAAACCGGATGATATTGATTTGGAACGTATTTGGCTCTTAAATGAAGGGCATTGTATGCGTAACCAAATTATTAATTTATGTAGTGATAATTTACAAAGATTACAAGCAGACAGGCCTTATAGATACGAATCTAGTAATGTTGAAACATTACGCAGAATGGTAGAGAAAAATGGTGGAATGACTGTATTACCTGAATTGGCTACATTAGATTTCAGTGAAGACCAAATGGATAATATAAGATATTTTGAAGATCCGGAACCGGTAAGAGAAATAAGCTTGGTTACTAACGACCTTTTTGTAAGAGAAACGGTTTTAAACAGCTTAATGGATGAGATATTGAAGCTCGTACCCGAAAAAATGAGAGTACAAAAGAAAAACCGTAAAGTTTTAAGAATCCAAAGTGCTAAGTTGTAGCTAAAAAGATTCTATTAATATCAAATGGAAGAATTTTATACTGGGGATAAAGTAACGTAAATGTTTCTTTATCCTCAATCCATTTTACAGGGTCGTTTATAATATAATTTAAAACTAAAAAACTTCCTTTATTTAAAAGCTTACCACAGTTTATAAGAAAATCAGTAGAAGTTACAAATTCAGGTACATCTCTGCCGTGAAAAACATCTATAAAAATAAGGTCATATTTTAAACTATTTTTTTTTACATATTCTTTTGCATCGGTACATACCGGATTTAGCTTTATTTTTTTAAAGTCTTGTACACATTCTACTGCCATATTCAGTACTACTTCATCAATATCTACAATAGTATATTCAGGATAATAACCCATGCTATTTAATATTTGTATAGTGCTACCCACCCCTGCACCCAATATTAATACATTTTTAATGTTTTGTAAGGATTCCTTTATATTATCAATAAAAATAAATGCAGGTGCATAATTTAAACCATCTGAATAATAAGCATTTTCAGTAGCCAATTGATAGTGGTTTTTGTGTAAAAACAATTCTAAATAAGCGTTATAAAAACTCGAACTTCGCCTTAGTGAAATAGGCAAAAAGTAACTTAGAAGTCTTTTATGAAATGGAACTTTAATAAGAAATAGTAGCTTTTAGATAAAAAAATAATTTCATTAAAAATCAATCCGTTTTATTTCGCATTTTATGTTTGCGAAATAAAGGAACTTTATTTTCATTGCCATGCAAAAGACGGCTAATATTTTTATGATGTGTTAGCAATACCAAGCAAGCAGTAGAAATTGCAAAAAGCCTATAACTCAACTCTTTTTCATTAAAAATAAAAAGAATTAATAAAGGAAAAGCGATACTTGCCGTAATAGAACTTAAAGATACATACCTAGTTATAAACAACATAAGCAAAAACACACCTATCAGGCTAAATGCTACCATATATTGAATTGATAATATCATGCCAAAAAGTGTTGCAATACCTTTTCCACCGCGAAAATCTGCCCAAATAGGAAAAATATGCCCTACTACTGCTGCCAAACCTAAAAATACTTGTAGATTAACAAATGCTTCCCTGTTTATGGTATATGCTGAAAAGTAGGCTAATTTAACTGCTAAAAAACCCTTCATCATATCTACAAGCATAACCATAGAACCTGCTTTTGAACCTAAAATTCTAAATGCATTTGTAGCACCCGCATTACCACTGCCATGTTCTCTAATATCTATACCAAAAAACCATTTACTAACCCATACTGCAGTAGGTATGGAACCAAAAAAATAGGATAGAATGAGAAGAATTGCAATTGTCATTTTATATTTAAATTGGAATTTATATTAATAAAATATTTTTTATACATTCAAACAGAAACAAAACTATACTTTATAAACCAAAAAACCTAATCACAAATAAAAGAATTAACACTATTACTTTTTTTAATTGAATTTGCATTGTAGAATATTGTAGTATATAAAAAAACATATTTTATATGTTGTATATTAATTAGGAGTAAATAAACTTGCATTATTTTGTTGATATAAATATATAAACAAATAATTCTTCGGCATATTGTATTTTTGTAAAATGAAGAATATTTCCATAACAAACACACCAATCAAGAAATTGTCAAATAATCAATTTGTTGATACTATTGATATTCTTGCTGTTGAAGAACCTTTGGAAATGCGAATTGAATATTATGAAAATGAGATACTAAAACATAAAAGTATTTCCGTAACAATGCGTACACCAGGTAATGATTTTGAATTGGCAATAGGTTTTTTGTTTACAGAAAATATTATAGTTTCTTATAGCAATGTTGAAAAAATATGTTATGTGCCGGGTACAGACAAAAATGTGGTAATAATTACATTGCAAAAAGATTTTATGCCTAATATTAACAAATTAGACCGTAATTTTTATACTACTTCTAGTTGTGGTATCTGCGGAAAAGCATCAATAAATGCAATAAGAGTATTATATAACAATGATTTTCCAAGTACTGCATGTAAACTTGATTTTACTGTATCTGCCGAATTAATATGTTCATTACCTCAAAAATTACGAAAAAATCAAAATGTTTTTGAACAAACCGGCGGTTTACATGCATGTGCTTTTTTTACTCTTGAAGGCAATTTAATAGAATTAAAAGAAGACGTTGGCAGACATAATGCATTAGATAAACTAATAGGTGCAATACTAATTAATAATAATAATAATAATATAGAATCTATGTTATTATTAAGTGGTAGAGCCAGTTTTGAATTAATACAAAAAGCAATTATTGCAGGCATTAAAATGGTTATTGCAGTTGGTGCTCCATCCAGCTTGGCAGTAGAACTTGCAGAAGAATTTAATATTACACTTATAGGTTTTTTACGTGGCGATAAATTTAATATTTACACAGGTTCGCAAAGAATTGTAATTTAGCATCATGAAACTACGTATAAATAGTAATTCCATCAGATTGAGGCTTTCCAAAACAGAGGTTGCTACATTTGGAGCAACAGGAATAATAAATGCTGAAACCGATTTTGGTACGAATTCTTTGTATTATGTACTAAAAAAAGAAAATAGTGTTGACGCTATTTGTGCAAACATGACAAATAATACTATTACAGTATTTTTACCTACAAGAATTGCTGACAATTGGGTAAATACTGATACTATTAGTTTAGAGCATAAAATTGATTTAACGAAAGGAAAACAATTATTTATTTTAGTTGAAAAAGATTTTAAATGTATTGACAATGGTTCCGGTGAAGACCAGTCTGACAATTACGAAAATCCTAACAAGAATTGCTAATAAAATATTTTAATTATATATTCAAATGGATTTACCAATAGGTAAAAAGATATATTTTGCTTCTGATTTTCACTTAGGTATTCCGGATTTGCAAACAAGTATAGCGAGGGAAAGACGTTTATGTGCTTGGCTTAATGAAATTTCAATAGATGCTGCTCAAATATATTTGGTAGGAGATATTTTTGATACTTGGTTTGAATATCGGAATGTTGTACCAAAGGGGTTTCTTAGATTCATGGGTAAAATTGCTGAATTAAGCGATAAAGGTATTAGTATTGAGGTTTTTTCGGGCAATCATGACTTGTGGATGAAAGGCTATTTTACTGATGAACTAAATATACCGGTACATCACGAACCAATATGCAGAACATTTAATGGTAAAAAGTTTTATATAGGCCATGGTGATGGTTTAGGACCGGGAGACCATGGTTATAAGATGTTGAAGAAAGTATTACGCAATAATTTTTCACAATGGCTTTATAGAAGAGTGCATCCGGATACAGGGGTGGGTTTAGCTTCTTGGTTTAGCCGTTTAGGACCTAAACATGCCGATATGCCTGAAAAACCATTTTTAGGACCTGAAAAAGAATGGTTAGTACAGTTTTGTTATGAAAAATTGAAAGTAGAATATTTCGACTATTTTATTTTTGGGCATAGACACATAGCTATAGATTATATCTTAAATGATAAAAGTCATTACATAAATCTTGGCGACTGGATAATTTATGACAGTTATGCGGTATTTGATGGAACTAATTTATCCTTAAAATTTTACAAAAAATAACAATGAGGTATAAAATTTAATAGAGATTAAATTTTATACCTCATTGTTATAGAAAATATGAAAATTATTTTGTCTTCGTATTACTAGTTGGTGCTTTACTTTTAGTATCTGCACTACCTTGTGGTTTATGTAAGAAAAATACACAAACTATACATAAGCCTGCAATAACACTTACCGATACCCAAGTACCTTTTTCAATTACGTCGGTAGATTGCTTTACACCCATAACTGCCGTACTCATATTGCCAAATGAGCCCGTTAATCCACCACCTTTAGGGCTTTGTATTAATACAAAAAATGCCAAAACCGCACACGCTAATATTATTAATATTGTAACTAAGATTACCATAATTATCTATCCTTTAAAATTTCATCAATTTTGCGGGCAAAGTAAAGATTTTTTTCGGGATATAACAAACTTAATTTGCGATACATCTCTATTGCCTTATCATACTTTTCTTGTTTTATATATATATTTGCCAAAGACTCACTTGCCATATCATCTTCCATTGTAATAGAATTGACTGCCATATCGAATACATTTTCAGGAATTTCATCATTTTCTTCTTGAAAAGCAGCTGCAAGTTTTTCTTTTTGCCATAATGACCTTACAGCCCTCTTGCTTTCTATCTCCTCGGCAGTTGCCAGTTCTTTTTTCTTAAAAAATAATAGCCACTCTGCAAAACTCATTACTACCATTAAAGATTTATCTTCTTCATTTTTAGTACTATCAACATTTCTATTTAAATTATTAGGTAACTCTTCCTGTATTATTTTAGGTATTTCATTTGTATTAGGTATGCCTTGTTGCTGAAAATAATCTGTTCTATATAAGGGTTCAATTATTTCTTTATCATCATCATAGCTTCTAATTCTTTCTGCCTTTGCTTTTTCTTTAAAGTTATTTGTTATAACATTTGTTTGCTCTACTATATGATTGTGTTCGGGTTGTATTTCAGGAATATTTTTGGTTTCATATACTTCTTCAATAATCGCATCTTCATAGTTGTTATTTGCAAATTCTTTTTCTTGAATATATACTGTTTGTTGCGGTTTTTCTTGTATTGTTTCTTTTGTATTCTCTTGTTTAAAATTATTAAAGTCGGTTATAAATGGGTCATATTCTTCTTTTATGCTTGTTGAACTTTGCTGCCCGATTTCTAATGTTTTTTTCTTTGTTGTAAGTAATACTTCTTTTTGG